>REDS01000171.1 GCA_007693395.1 Balneolaceae bacterium
TTGGTTAGCTTGTGCTACGTAACAAATTTAGCTTCAATGAGTTGAGAGAACATATTCTTTTCTTGCCATTTTCATTATCATACTACATATAATTATAGCAAGCCTTTAAAAACAGAGAGTTGAATTTTCGAAAGGCGAACAAATATTTAGTACTGTTATGAAAAAAAGTATCAATAGTTTGTGGGTTAATAATTCGCTTAAAAGTAAGATGATTCGCGCATTGCTTTGTGTCATTTTAACGGCACTCTTCCTTTTTCCTAAAAAAAATATGCTGATGGCACAAACTTGGAGCCCCAATTGGGATTCTATCACTAAACATGAAACCCCCGAATGGTTCAGGGATGCAAAGTTCGGCATTTTCATTCACTGGGGAGTTTATTCTGTTCCCGCATGGGCACCCCGTGGTATGTATGCAGAGTGGTATCCCACATATATGTACCAGAAAGATCATCCGGTGTCAAAATACCACAGAAATACATGGGGAAAAGATTTTGAGTATAGGGATTTCATTCCGCTTTGGAAGGCTGAGAATTGGGATCCCGATGAATGGGCTGATCTTTTTGAAAAAGCCGGCGCCCGATACGTTATTCCGGTGGGTGAGCACCATGATGGTTTTCCGCTTTGGGATTCGGCTTTAACCGGGTGGAATGCAGCCCAAATGGGACCAAAACGCGATTTGATTCGCGAACTTGGTGAGGCAGTTCGTGCAAGGGGTATGAAATACGGCCCCTCATACCACGGTTTACTTAACTATTATACATCGGAATTTTCAGGTCCTCACCCGGATTACATCAGCGATGACTACATCGAATTTATGCATGCCAAGATCCGTGAAATCATTGATCTGTTTGAACCGGACATTCTCTGGCTGGATGGTGACTGGCTGCAGCCACTGGAGGTTTTCAGAACGCGGGAACTGATTGCCTATTACTACAACCAGGCGGAAGAGTGGGGGAAAGAAGTTGCAGTGAATGACCGCTGGGGGCAGGTTCGCGGAATTTTTGGTGATTTCTTTACGCAGGAGTATGAGTACGATGTGATTGACCGGCTTATTGATCATAAATGGGAAAATACGAGGGGCATGGGGCAGTCTTTCGGGTACAACCAGAATGAGCGGTTAGAAGATTATTTAACGGTGGGAGAGCTCGTAGAACTTCTTGTGGATAATGTATCCAAAAATGCAAATCTGCTGCTGAATGTTGGCCCCAGGGCGGATGGCACCATACCCGAAGTTCAGAAAAAATTACTTCTGGGGTTGGGTGACTGGCTGCGTGTAAATGGAGAAGCGATTTATGGCACGCGGCCATGGTTTACAGCAGAGGCAACAACAACAGAAGGTGTCCGGATAAGATTTACCCGGAAGGAAGGTAAACTATATGTACACTTACTGGATAAGCCAAATGTATCTCAGATAACCATTCCGCGCATTTTTCCGGATGATGGAGCTGAAGTATCACTTCTCGCCACCGGCGAATTATTATATTGGAATCTGATTGATAACAATCTTACAATTAAACTACCTGAGCGGCTTCCGGGAGACCACGTTTACGTTTTGTCGATTTCTGATGAGCCGGGTTATCTCATGAAGCGTTCGCAATAAAGTACATTTTTATAAAAGCACTCCTGTTAAATCAAGGAAACCTTAGAATAACCAATTTTAAAGGTTACTGATTTTATCCATTATGAAAGAACTGACCATTGTTGAAGCAGACCTAACAAATAAAGCACATACTGATGCGATATTTCTGATAACCGATGCCTATGCACGCGATGCTATGGGCCTGGGTGAGCCGCTTCCACAATCATCTAAAGAGAAATTAATCAGCGAACTCAGGGAATTTCCGGGTACGCTCTGTTTCATCGCTTTTTCAAACGGAAAAGCAGCAGGGCTTGCAAACTGTTTCTACACGTTTTCAACGTTTAAAGCTGCAAAAGTAATCAACGTACACGATCTCGCAGTAATGCCGGAGTTCAGAAGCATGGGTATTGGGCAGGCACTTTTAGGCGCGGTGGAAAAAAAAGCACTGGAAACCAGTTGTTGTAAGGTTACTCTCGAGGTGAGAGAAGATAACCGTGCAAGGGGATTGTACGAACGGTTTGGCTTTTCATACGGTGAACCCACCATGTACTTTATGACGAAAGAGCTGGATTAGAGAGAACCTTAAGTGGATTCTGCTGCCTCCGCTACAGAACGACCAATAGGCTCTTTTTCATGAACCAGATACCAATTCTTTTTCAAATAAGAGTAAATCCAAACTGAGCTTGCAATAAAAAGAACAACTCCCAGCCAGCCCTGTGTAATAAATGGTTCGGTTGTTTTCCATGGTTCTATTTGCAGAAACTGATCATCAAGAAATATAAACACCACAACAAGCCCATTGTTTATCAAGTGGATCAGTATGGGTAAAAAGAGCGATGAAGTTTTCAGGTAGATAAGGCTGAGAATCACTCCGAAAAATATGGCACCAACTACATCCACATGGAGTATCCCAAAAAGTACAGATGAGAGAATCACTCCGGTTTTAAAGCCATGTTTTCTGCCAAACCTCTCAACCATGGCTCCCCGAAACACCAGCTCTTCAAAAAGTGAGGGCAGAATGGCAACGCCAATAAAGAGCAAGAGATAATGATATAGAGGAGATTCGGAGGTGGTTTCAAGCATCTCGATGCTGTTTAAGAAATCGAGATAACCCTGAGCAAGATCGCTGCTGGCCAGGCTAAGAAGTAAAATAGTAACCCAAATCACTGATATTGAAAAAAGAATCAGCGGTACAACCATAATCATATCTCTGGCATGTTGGCCTGTAGACTTCAGAATTGGCAGAAGATTAAGCTCTTTCTTGCTGAATGCGTAAACGATTAGGGCGAGCGGAATAAGATAAATTACGATACTCACTGACAGGTCCAGGTAAAATCCGGTCAGGATTTCTCTGAAATTCAGAATCAATAAAGCTATTCCAAAAGGGATGAGTGAGAAAAGCGCAATAAAAAACGCTTTAGTAATGGAAATTTCACTAAAGCGTTCTCTTATTTTATCGATGCTGCCATTATGATCCGTTCTATGAACTGCCATGAAATTTATCTTTCTGAAAGCTCAATGATATGCTCAATGTTTTGATCGAAATGCCGGATAACACCTATGATTGTTTCAACGGCCGCCACATAGAAATCGGGGTTGATGTTTTCGAAGGTATCAGAAGGCTGGTGGTAGTGCGGATGATCTTCAACACCAAAATAGATGAAGGGTATGCCTTTAAGGTGAAAGGGGCCATGATCGGATGACATGGTCCAGTCCTGCGGGGCGTCGGCATTATCGTATCCAAAAAGCACATCGATCGATGCTTCCGACGTAGCCTCTTCAACCAGAGGTTTCAAAAACGGATAGTGATAGGTTCCAACAGCATAAAGTTCATCATCAAAGTTTGTACTGATCATATCCATATTCACATTTAAAACTATCGAATCGAGATCAACAGGGGGATTTTCAACAAAATAGTGTGCACCCTGCAGGCCCTGCTCTTCTGCATCAAAAGCCACAAATAGTATGCTGCTTTGAGGCTGGTTATGAGAGAAATATCTCGCAGCTGCCATCAATCCTCCCGTACCTGAAGCATTATCATCAGCTCCATTGAAAATTTCACCATCCTGAATGCCCAGGTGATCGTAATGAGCAGTAACTACAATAAACCGTTCAGGGTGCATACTCCCTTCAATGTACCCGATCAGATTTATGGCATCCTCAAATTCAACGCCTGTACGGCGATTTGTAAAGCTGAATGGCTGCTCGAAGGTATCCCCGAACATCGAGAGGCCGAGAGTATGAAAACGTTCGGCAATAAATTCGCGGGCTATTCTGTTCCCCTCAGTACCGGGAAAGCGCCCTTCCAATTCATCAGATGCAAGAAATTCAATGTCGGCAAGTAACCGGGCGCTATCCACAGTTTCAAAGGAGGTGTCCTGCGCACGGTTTTGATTACATCCGGCAAGAATGAGGATGAGTATCAGTAGTGAAAAAAATCTGTGTTTTACAGCCATCTTGAAAGTTTTATTATGATATATGGTTTTGATTGTCTGGTTGGAATATTACACAGAAATCAGATGAATGTGTAACAGTTGCGCCATATAAACGTAGGCACCAAACATAATCCGTAAGATTTGATTTGAGAATAGGTTCACTATTCATACTATTGGCTTAACCGATATCAATCTCTTGCCCGATATGACAACAAAACATCACCAATCAGAAAAAGACAGATTTAGCTCAAACAATGATCTTCTGAACAGGTATATCTCAGAGAGGGTAGACAAGCCGCAGGAGAAACGAACGCCTAAAAAGAACTTCAGGCCGAAAAGATTTTTACGTGTTGCCCTTATTGTATTGATTGGGTTTTTCCTGCTGAGAGCAGTAAGCAATTTCTCCATAACCTCCCCCTTTACATCCATTTCAACTGTATTTAACCCAGGGCCGAGTGATGATTTGCTGAACAGAATGGGTGCGTTGATGGATGAGATGGGATATACCGGCCTTTCGCATGATGAGTTACGCACACTGCGCAACGAAGGAGTAACGGCAACCTACATCTCGAACATCCGCGCTCTTGGTTTTGAAGATCTTACTCTTGAAGAGGCTGTGAGCCTATCGAATGCCGGTGCCCGCCCAACATTTATAGCAATGATGATTGAGCTTGGGTACGATGATCTCACTATAGCAGATTATATCCGGATGAGGCGCGCAGGGGTTACCGCCCACTATACCAGTAATGTACACGATCTTGGCTACACAGATGTAACCCCGGAGCAACTGATCAGAATGCGCCAGATCGGGCTGTCCACTTCGCTTATTGAACGATTGCAACAGGAACGGGGCCAGGATATTGGCCTCGATGAGATTATTCGCTATCGGATAAGCAACCAATAAAAAAGAGAAGCCGATATCAGAGCGAATGTCTGAACCGGCTTCCCTCGGGTCATCAAGCCAAAAAACTATGCATTTAGTGCTGCCTGTGCTGCAGAAAGCCTTGCTACCGGCACTCTGAATGGTGAGCAGGATACGTAATCGAGCCCCAATTTGTAGCAGAAAGTTACACTACGGGGTTCGCCTCCGTGTTCACCACATATTCCAACTTTGAGTGTTGGTTTCTCCATACGGCCATTTTTTGCCGCCATCTCAACAAGCTGACCAACACCTTCAATATCGAGCACCTGGAATGGATCTTCCTGGAGAATACCTTCTTTCAGATATTCACCCAAAAACTTACCGGCATCATCACGGCTGTAGCCAAATGTCATCTGAGTGAGGTCATTGGTTCCAAATGAAAAGAATTCGGCATCTTTCGCAATTTGGGAAGCCACGAGTGCAGCTCTTGGTATCTCGATCATTGTACCTACACGGTAACGAACTTTTTTGCCGGTTTCTTCAAAAACAACTGCAGCTGTTTTATCAATTATCATTTTTTGTGCACGGAATTCCTGCGGAGTGCCAATCAGGGGGATCATAATTTCCGGAGTTACATCCATCTTCTCTTTCTTGAGTTCGATGGCTGCTTCCAGTATTGCCCTGGTTTGCATCTCTGTAATTTCGGGATAGGTAATTCCAAGGCGGCACCCTCTGTGCCCAAGCATGGGGTTGAACTCTTTCAGTGAGCGAACTTTACGTTCAAATAATTTCCGGCTGATATCAAGTTCATCCGCTGCAGCGTCTATTTCATCTTTGTCGTGCGGTAAGAATTCATGAAGAGGTGGATCGAGAAGTCGGATTGTAACCGGATGTCCCTTCATTACTTTGAAAATCTCGATAAAATCCTGCCTCTGATAAGGAAGCAGCTGTTCGAGTGCGTCTTTCCGTGCCTCATAATGATCGGAGATAATCATTCGCCGAATGGCTTTAATTCTCTCTTCGCCAAAAAACATGTGTTCTGTACGGCATAAACCGATTCCTTCAGCTCCAAATTCGCGCGCTCTCTGGGCATCTTCGGGTGTGTCGGCATTGGTGCGCACTTGCATGTCTCGGAATTCATCAACCCACTCCATGAAAAGCTTGTAATCTGCCTGTAATTTAGGTTTAATAACTTCCTTTTGACCTGCAATTACTGTTCCGCGCGCTCCATCTATTGATATCCAGTCGCCTTCGTTGATGGTAACTTTTCCGTTGGTGAAGTTGCCATTCTCATAATCTATGATAATCTCATCACAACCGGCAACACACGGTTTGCCCCAACCGCGGGCAACAACAGCTGCGTGGCTGGTCATTCCGCCCCGGGAGGTTAGAATACCCTGAGCGGCCGACATGCCCCCCACATCTTCCGGGCTGGTTTCGATGCGAACCAGGATAACCGGTTCACCATTCTGTGCAGCTTGCTCTGCTTTTTCAGATTCAAAAACCACCTTTCCAACAGCGGCTCCGGGAGATGCAGGAAGCCCAATGCCAAGTACTGAAGCCGGATCAACGGTTTTTGCATCAATTTGAGGATGCAGCAACTGGTCGAGGTGAGTGGGTTCAACGTGTGTTTTTACAGCCGTTCGCTTTTCTATTAGCTCTTCTTTAACCATATCCGTAGCTATTTTAATCGCTGCGTGGCCGGTTCTCTTACCACTTCTGGTTTGAAGAATATAGAGTGTGCCTTTTTGAATGGTAAACTCAATATCCTGCATGTTGCCATAATGTTTCTCGAGTTTACGGCCCCACTCTTCGAGCTCGTCGTAATCTTTAGGCATCAGCTTTTTAAGTTCGCTGATGTCATTCGGGGTTCTGATTCCCGCAACCACATCTTCGCCCTGGGCATTGATCAGAAATTCACCATATAATTTATTTTCTCCGGTAGATGGGTTTCTGGTGAAATAGACTCCGGTTGCGCAGTCATCACCCATATTGCCATATACCATGGCCTGTACGTTCACTGCGGTTCCAAGCAGGCCGGTTATGTGATTTATCCTGCGATACTTAATTGCCCTGTCGCTCTCCCATGACTCAAACACGGCATTAATGGCCCACTCGAGTTGCTCAAAAGGATCGCCGGGGAACATATAGCCTGTGGCTTTTCTGTAAACAGCTTTATAGCGGTTCACAAGTTCTTTGAGATCTTTGGTGGTTAGCTCGGTATCCTCTTTTACATTTTTTGCTTTTTTTAGAGATTCTATGGCTTCTTCAAAAAGTTCATGTGGAATACCCATTACAACATTGCCAAACATATCGATAAACCTGCGGTAACTGTCGTACGCAAAGCGTTCATTATTGGTGTGTTCAGCAAGAGCTTCTACTGTGTTATCATTCAAGCCAAGGTTTAATACAGTATCCATCATACCGGGCATCGAAACCGCTGCACCCGATCGTACAGAGAGAAGAAGAGGGTGCTTCGAATCTCCGAATTGAGTTTCCATGATTTGTTCAATAAACTTTATTCCCTCTTTCACCTGGTGTTTAAGCCCAAGCGGCCAGTTGTGCTCATGTGTTGAATAGTAGTGGCAGGCATTCGTGGAGATGGTAAAACCGGCTGGAACCGGCAGCCCTATGGTCGACATTTCGGCGAGATTGGCCCCCTTTCCTCCAAGCAATTGTTTCATCGACCGATCGCCATCGGCAGTTCCGCTTCCAAATGTGTAAACATGTTTTCCCTTCATTGTGTATTTCCTCTTTATTTTGATCAGGATTTATTTCATATAAAAGACTCTCAAATGTCAATTTAATTTTCAATTGTTATAATTATATGAAGTTCTCAGGCATATTGATTTTTACAGGCGTTTGAATCCAACAGAGTACCTCACTATTTTGAGCGTTGCCAGATAAACCACTGCTTAACGACTTCTCTATGAAATTTAAAATGCCACACACACTAACGCTGCTCTTCTTTTTGATGGTGGCCGCACTTATAGCAACCTGGATTATTCCACAGGGAGCTTTTCAAACCGAAGTGGTTGATGGCAGGGAAGTGGTGGTTCCGGGTACCTTCGAAGTTGCTGAAGATGGTGAATTCCTCAGCCCTATATCCCTGTTCACGGCAATACCGCGGGCTTTCGCTGCGGCGCAGGATATTATTTTCTTTCTGTTTATCATCGGCGGTGTGATGGCAGTAATTCGAAAAACCGGCGCAATTGATGCACTTCTTGGCAGATTGCTCGAAAATCTTGGAGGCCGGCCTGGCACTCTGATTTTCATCGTTGTGTTTGTGTTTGCCCTGGCGTCGAGTGCTGTGGGTGCATCGGCAGAGTACATACCTTTTGTTCTGATACTTGTTGCGCTATGCCGAAGCATGAAAATGGACACGATGACTGCGGTTGGAATTATCGTAGCTGGGTATGGAATCGGCTACGGTGCAGCAGCATTCAACCAGTATACGGTAGTTGTGGCGCAGGGTGTTGCCGGTTTGCCAACCTACTCCGGTATGGAAGTACGCCTCGCCATTATGGTGCCTTTTGTGATGATCGGGGCCCACCATGTCTGGAGCTATTCAAAAAGGGTGCAGGCAAATCCGGCAGCAAGTCTGATGACCGGAATTGAATCGCCCGATGCGGGAGCTCCGCCTAAAGAGTATCCGTCTCTCACCATCACACACATCTCAATTTTGGTCTCGTTTATTGTAGCTTTGGGTGTGGCTGTTTATGGAATCCGTTATCACGGCTGGTACCTGATTGAACTTGGAGCTGCCTTTTTGATTTTGGGAATCGTTGCTGCGCTCATCGGTAGAATTGGCCCCAGCCTGATGGCAAAAGAGTTTGTGATCGGTGCACGGGAGTTAACCGAAACAGCGCTGCTGGTTGGTGTTGCCAGGGGAATCGCACTCATTATGGAAGATGGCGAGATTTTGCACACCATTGTAAATGCACTTTCTGTACCGCTTGGAATGGTTGGCCCGGAGCTTTCAGCGGTTGGTATGATGATTATGCAGACTATCCTTAACTTGTTTGTGCCATCAGGCAGCGGACAGGCTTTTGTTACGATGCCGCTCATGGCTCCGTTGAGTGATATTCTCGGAGTGTCGCGCCAGATAGCTGTGCAGGCATTTCTGTTTGGTGATGGATTTGCAAACATGATTGTACCCACAAATGCAGTGCTGATGGGTATCCTCGGCATGGCAGGTGTGCCTTATGACAGATGGTTCCGGTTTTGCATGCCGCTTCTGTTGAAACTGCTCGCGTTTGCAGCTGTTTGTATGGTGGGAATGGTGATGTTTGGCTTCTCTTAATGGTTCGAAAAGCCTGTTGTTACATCAATCATTTCCATAGTTCTGAGAAGTGTCAGCTCAGGATTTCTTACCTGCGGTTTGATTCGATTTATCTCTTCGAAAATGGCCGGATGATTAAAGAAGACCGCAGATTTTAGCAGCAGATCAAGATAGAGCCGGTCTGTGTCAGTACGGTCCATAGGGTCGAGAATTTCATCAACATGAATTTCTTGCATGGAGTTGATTAAGTGAAAGAGGGCATCCTTAATAGTGCCACTCCATGGGCTACTCTTCTGCTGCAATTCGATCTCTAAATTTTCGGCCAGGGTTAAGAGTTCAAACCATCCGTTTAAATTGTAGATACTGTAGTGCTCAGGCTTTGGCCGGCGCGCTTCATGGCGTTGTCTCCCGGATCGGGTAATCTGCCGGTTCAGACGCTTCTTTGTAATCGACTCTATATGCTGAGCAGCATACTCTTGCTGACCCACGTAGTTCGCAAATAGTACCAGCTGCACATCGTACCATGTGCCATGATTATTTTTGGATCGCATCTCCTCCAGGCCAAATTCGCTGTTTCGTAGCCAGTTGAGATAGTGTGTAAACCATTTTTTCAAACCGGTTTCAAGTTGATCGGGCCAGTAACCGGAGCGTTGTAGTACCGGAATGGAGTGTATCACCCGAACCAGCCACCAGGTATCGATAACGCCATATGAACGGCCACTGTCCCTACCGCGAACCATTTGGGCATGCTCAAGATGCGGGAGCATGGCGCTGTTTTGATCAACAAACCAGGTATGGAGTTGCTCAATGGCTTGCTCTGCAAAAGTCTCATCGCCACTTATCATGTAGGCACTCGACAGCAACTCTACCCGCTTGGCCATTTCAATCATTGCCGGCAGATCAGACGCTTCACTTCTCGTTTCCGGGTTCACTTTACCATCATCTCTGATGTAGGGCAATCCGTTTTCAGTTGATGGATCGGGCCACCAGTAACAGGCCAGGCTTACGTAGGTGCCGGGGCCAAAGCCATATCCCACACTATTTTCGCCATGAATCGATACGGGTACTTTTGATGATATCTCATGAGCCCTCAGAACAAGATCTTCTGATTCTTTTATCAGGAATAGTTCATCCATCGAATAATTATGCTGATAGATATCTTGTTCAGTTTCAATGCATTGAGAGAATATCAGAGCAGAAAAAATCAGCAGAAAAAAGTGAAGCCTTTTGAGGGTCATTATGATCTGTGCAAACATTAAGCAGTAACAGATTTCTACTCTGTAAGATAGAGAAAGAAAAAATAATCAAAATCATTTTCAAACGGTTTGATTGTCTAACCGTCTAATATTATAGAACTCAACCTAACGATTAAAAAAAGGTAAAGACCATGAAAAAATTAGCATTGTTGTTACTATTTGTATTCATCACTCATAGTGGTGGATTTGCACAGCCGGGCCAGCAATCCGGTGCATGGATGGCAGGAGGCCATCATTTTATAGCCCAGTACGGTGATGTTCTGGATTTGAGTGACGATCAGAAAAAAGAGCTGATTGCAATCTCCATGGAGCAGCGTGCAGAGCGCAGAGTTGCACAGCAGACAAACCGCAGAGACAGAGGTCCGGCAGTTCGCGGTAACCGCCCAAATAACAGGCAAAGTTATGGAGCACGGGGCAGTGGCGTACGATCAAACTATGGAAATCGGTTTGAAAACAGTGCAGAAATGCAGAGCCGCATCCAAGAAGTACTCACTGATGAGCAGATAGATAAGCTTGAAGCAGTGCGGGCAGACCGTATCAATAGTATGATTGAATTGCGTACATTACGGCATGAAGTGATGATCGAAA
>REDS01000157.1 GCA_007693395.1 Balneolaceae bacterium
TCCGGATAACCGTTGTTGTTCAGATCTCCGAAGTTGGAGCCCATTCCAAACATCACTTTATTCAAACCCACCTCTTCTGTTATATCCCGGAAAGTTTCATCGCCCATATTTTTATAGAGGCGTGAAAATTCGGATCGCACATCCATACCGAGGCGTTCGCGCGCAACTTCATCGGCAACATTGTCGATGAAACGAACATCATATGTTATCACCAAAATATCATCGAGCCCGTTGTTGTTGAAATCAAAAAACCACGTAGGAAAGCTGAACTGTGGCTGCTCCACACCAGCTATGCGGCTAATCTCCTCGAACTTAGGCAGGCCGTTTTCATCGAATCCCCTGTGGGCAAACAGTTTATTGCTGCCACCCATTACCGATACATAGAGATCAGGAAGGCCATTGTTGTTGATATCTCCCCAGGATGCCCCTTTCACAAAATCATCCAATGCAAAACCATTCAGTGTTTCATGACGGGTGAAGGTTTCGTCTCCATTGTTCAGAAATATCGCAGATGGAAACGGTTTGGATTGATCATCACCCTGAACAAATACACCCTGCCAGCCCGAAACCGACTCATTACCGATAAAGATATCGAGGTAGCCATTTTGGTTGATGTCGGCGAAAGCCGCAACCTGACTCGGCATCATTTCGAACAGCCCGGACTGAATGGTGATATCTGTAAATGTGCCATCGCCATTATTCCGGAGCAGTGAGTTGGGGTGTTCACCATGCTGAGCCAGCCATGCCCCACGTAAAATCAAAATATCCGCGAAACCGGTGTTATTAATATCTGCGCATTCAATGTTTAGGCCGCCCATAATTCCTTCAAGGCCGGCAGCAAATGTTCTGGTTTCAAACTCACCACCGCCTACTCCCTCATAAAACACAACCTGATCGGTAAGCCCATAGGATGTGGCGAAGATATCCAAATGCCCGTTTCCGGTAAAATCTTCCACACAAGAGCTGCCAGATATCCTGTTATCGCCAACGCCTTTCTTCATCCCAACATCGCCAAACATGGGCGCCTGCAAGTAATCGGGGATCTCCTCAAAATCCTGCATTCCAGGTATTATATATGCTGCATACATGCTGTCGGGGTAGGTACCGTTGGCGATGTGTGCAATGTTGTACATCCAGTTATAGGTATAATTTCCGGGATGATTTTCGAGCAAGTATCGCAAATAGCCCATAGCTAACTGTACGTACTCCTTATTTTGATGAATCGCCTGCTCATCAAACGGCAAAATACAGTTCGCCGGCGTGTAATTTTCGAAGCAGTTGTTTACTTCGGCCATCCGCAAATAGCTGATGGCAAGCGCCTCGCTGGTCATTCGGCGGGAAACCGGATCGGTCATATATTCAGCCAGTTCAAGTAAAATAGGTACTGATTTTTCAAGTTCTTTTGAGTTTTGAAACTCAATGGCGTAGTTATAGAGAAGCTGGGGCGCATCGGGGTTTGCCGCTACCAATGAGTCGAGATAAGCCAGGCGAAATTCGTTTGCGTAGAAATATTTTAGCGGGTTGATTCGTGCTTCATCCACAATACTGTCGAGAATGGCTATCATTCTGTTGTGATTATCCCGTTCGGAAATTCTATGATCAGCAGAACAGCCCAAAAATAGTGCAGGTAATAGAAAAAACAGCAGTAACAGTGGCGGCAGAAATCTTTCCATAATGAAAAATAGAGGTGTGCTATCAGTAATCAAAAAAAGAACGGAAAGATTCACACACGAAATGACCGGTTTGTGAGTTTTGTAGGTTAGTGTGCAAAGCACTACATTTTATGTTTATAACCTACATGAAACGAAATCAACGAATATCAACCACAATCGAAGCGACTGCTGTAAAGTACACTGCGCTTTTTTTGTTGTTTTTTTTGATAAGCACTCCGCTCTTCGCACAGGCTGAGGAGGATACTACACGGGTTCGCCAGCTTCCCGAGCAGCCGCAGATTAACCGTTACAATAATTTTATCCATACACCTTTCCAAACACCACTCCCTGCAGGCGCTATGGAGCGATACAATTTCAATGGCGTGGATGGCAGCTACCTCTTCCACAGAAGACTGCGAACCATGAGCGCTGAGGATTTCCTTTTTCTTGAAGAAGACCGGTTCGACCCTTATGGAATTGAGTGGGAACAAGGGCTGAATGAAAACCTGATGAACATAATCTACGCCACATTTTTGGATAAAAACCCGATTCTTGATAGGCTTTCACGAATAGTGCCATTTTTAGGTCTTGGATTCTTTGAACCGTATATGGTGCCAATTGTACCTCGTATGAGTGATGATCCAATCACCCCTCCCGAACCCGGAAGCAATTGATTTATCTCCAAATTGCTGAACCCATCCCCGTTCACGCCTTGTAGCAATCTTGCGTAGTCCCGATAGTTTTTCATCAGAAGCGGTAATAAAAAACCCTGCGCTTTAATTATTTACTTAACCCATTACACCAAGTGGAATCGGTACATCCATCACTTCGGATATGGCACGCACCATCTCTGCCTCTTCGATGCTCACTTTTTGGTCAGCCGTTACGCAGTAGATTACTGAACTGATGATATACTTTTTCACGGGATTGGCTGAAGCAGATAGTTCATCAAGTGCCTTATCGAGCTCTTTCAGGCTGCAATTTTCCTTTGGCAACAGTTGCATGCCGTCCGGTTTTACTTTGGCAATTGGATCAAGTGCCGCCTGCCAGGCTTTTTCCGTCTCCTTATCGGATGCATGCGCGAGTGCAGAGAGCAGTACCGTGAGCTCTTTGCCAAGGCTCTTAAGATTGTGATGGCGGATGTTGGGCTTTTTGTTCTTTGAAAATGCCGGTTCAAGCTGATGGATCACCATCTTCTCCAGCGCAAATTCGAACAGGCTATCTGTGCCTTTTTCGAGAGCTGCTTTTTCGAGAGTGTCACGAAATGTATGATACTGTTTTTTGCTCATATGCCGCAGTGCAGGCAATGTCAGTTCAGCTAGTGGCAGGAACCACTTTCGCTCTCCTTTTAGCAACTCCGCCTGATACTTTTTCACTTCAGCAAGCATTTCCTCACCAAGATTCTCACCGAACCACTCCGGTATGTTGTCTTTTTCTACAGAAAACATCAGCGCATAGATTAGTGCTTCTGCGGCGAGTGGCTCATGTGCAGCTTCCCGAAGCGAAACAGGAATCTCCTGCAGTAACTGGCCGGCACGGCTTACCTGTCCGCCGCCTAATGTACCGATTGCTGCCAGAATAACTTCGGGTGTGATGGCTGCATGGCCGGCAACTCCCCTCCCTGCAGCTGATGATTCCGCTCCCGATACATGATCTTTTTGAAACTGCTCCTGAACCTTTCGCCGGGTACTGTCGGATTGCAGCGCGGGATTAATCGCTTTGATACGGTCTTTAATGGGTGGATGTGATGCAAAAAGGGCATCGAGTGCGGAGTGAAAACTACTCGCAAAAAAGAGATGACTCATCTCCATGGCGTGAGCATCTTTAATCTCTGCACCTTTACTCTTTGATGCAATCTTGTTGAGCGCACCTGCAATTCCATCAGGATTTCGGGTGTATTGAACTGCAGCGGCATCGGCAAGGTATTCCCGCTGGCGGGATATGGCAGACTGTATCATCCGCCCGAACATCATCCCGATATAACCGATCACCACAAGGGATACACCAAACAGTATCATCGGCAGTGCGTTGTTTCCTTTGCCGCTTCGGTTGCTTCGCATAGCACCGGAGTAGAGTGCACTACGCATCACAATCATCCCCATGATGTGGATAATCAGAATACCGTTCAGCACACCAATCAACCTGATATTCAGTCTCATATCACCATTAAAAATATGGCTGAATTCATGCGCAATTACGCCCTGCAGTTCATCACGAGTAAGCTGTTCGAGGCAGCCGCGGGTTACGCCAACGGCGGCATCATTCGTGCCAAAACCTGCTGCAAACGCATTGATATTCTCCTCATTATCCAGAATGTACACATCAGGTACGGGCAGGCCGGAAGCGATAGACATCTCCTCTACAATGTTCATCAGCCTGCGTTCGAGCCGCTCGGTTGTGGAGGGTTCTACTTTTCGCCCGCCGAGCAGTTCTGCCACGGCAGATCCTCCCTTCCTGAGTTGCGATACCCGGTGTACTGTTCCGATCAGAATGGTGATCATCACAATAACGGCAACCGTGATCAGCCAGCCTGGGTACCAAATGGAAACAGCCCCTTCTACCTGAGTGGCAAAAATAAAGAGCGATACAAGATATACGGATATGATAATTCCGATAACGGCGAGCAGATAGAGAAAAATCAGCTTTCCGGTGTTGCGCTTTGCACGGTCTTGTGCTTCAAAAAAATCCATTTGTGAGAATAATCAATTAGTATAGAAAAACGGACCGGGGAAGTCCGCAGAGAGTTTTTAACAGCCACAGAAACACAGAATTACTCCAATACTTCTATGCCTCTGTGGCCATAATTTTCGAGGTGGCCTCGCTTCAAACTCAGAAAGAAACCTTTGGAGCTTCTCTCTGTGCAGCATCTTCAATTACAAACTGCTGTGCGTGTGTAAACCCGAATGTGTTCGCGAAAATAATGTTCGGAAATTTTTCACGGAAAATATTGTAATTCATCACCGCGTCGTTAAAAGCCTGCCGCGCAAATGCAATTTTGTTTTCGGTTGATGAGAGCTCTTCCGATAACTGCATCATATTTTGGTTTGCCTTCAGGTCTGGGTAGTTTTCTGAGAGTGCAAACATTCGGCCCAGTGCACCGGTAAGGGCTTGTTCGGCACCCATAAGGCTCTTCATTGCGTTTGCATCCCCCGGTTCCCCTGCCACTTTCTGCTCGGCTTGTTGTGCCTGGTTACGAGCCTTGATTACAGCCTCGAGCGTTTCACGCTCATGCTTCATATAATTTTTCGCGATTTCTACGAGGTTGGGAATCAAATCGTAACGGCGTTTCAGCTGCACATCGATCTGGGCAAATGCATTCTTAAAGCGGTTGCGGTGCGACACAAGCTTGTTGTAGATGCCTACAGCCCAGAAAACAAGCAGCAGCACCACAACAATGAGAATAATTATTCCTGTCATGACAATAAAAATAGGTTAGAGATTAAATCTGATTGGTATTGTACATCCTGTTAATCAGGAATATACGAGATGTAGGGCGGGCTGCAAATAACCGATCTTTTTATTCTTTAGCATGAATCAACCTGCAAGAGTCGCTCGATTAGGTTACTCAATTAAACCAATAGTTCATCTTAAATACCACAGCCCGGTTGCGGGTGGCCATGGTTTCGGGGAAGTAATTATCGGTATAGACTACAAATATATCCGAAACGGGGCTGTACCTCCACTGTAACCGGCTGTTGATGTTCAAATTATCAAGTTGTTCGTTGTACTGCACAAAGGTCGTAAAGAATAGATTGGTGGTGAAGGTAACATCCAGCTTGGGGCCAATAAGCCAGAATGAGTTTTGATTCCACGGTTCTGGCAGATCCAGATAGTTGTACGATACAAACATGGAGATACTGCCATAGGGTTGGTAGCGGTAGTTTACGTCGGCTTCCAGATAGGTTCGGTTTCCGTTATAAAATCCCCCCATACCCGCAGCAGCCGAATATCGAATCACTTTGCGGGAGTCTGACCGAAACCGTGCAAACACATTCACCCAGTTATACTCTGTTCCGGTTTGGAGGAAGGCGATGCCTGAGTTGGTGGGATCGAAATCGCGCTGAAGTTCAACAAAATTGTGAGACAATACCACATCAATCTGGCTGAGATTGTGGAAACTCAAAAAATATCCCAGGCTGGTTTCACGCTCACTCAGACTGAAATTATCCGGTGTAAAGAAACTCTCCACACTCGCCTGAAATCCATGATAAACAATCGGTGAATCATCCGGATAGAACCGAACAGTTAGTGTAGGTTCAAGCTGAAAAAAGTTGGTTCGAGGAACGTAACCGGCATCAGCAAAGTAGGTGTCACCCACATATTGCTGCTGCAGCTGCAGCCGTATTCTTTGGCGGGTGTAAGCCAGATCAAATCCCTGCGCCACTTCTGATCCCTCACGTACGCCATCCGTGAACGATTTAAATGCAAATGCCCTGCCAGACCACCGGTTATCCTGCGTGGCGAGGTTGAACTGAAGCCCGCCCGTACGGTTATAAGAACCTACACCATCAGAGTCCGCCGCATCGGCATTTTGCCGGTCTACAAGAATGGCCGAAATGTTAGACCGGGAGAAGACCTGTTTCTGGGCCGTGGCCACAAAGAAGTTGCTTGCCGGGGTAACATCCGATTCTTCGGTATACATGTTCATCACGCCAATTCGCCAGTCGGTTCCAAGATTTCCGCTCAGGCGGGCACCTGCCAGCACGGGTGCATCAATTCCTATACGCCGTGAAAAGAATGGCCTGATGCGGCTGGTTCCAAAATTGGCAAACAGATCGGAGTTTTCCAGGAAGAACTGTCTTTTCTCCGGGAAAAAGAGCTCGAACCGATCGAGGTTTGTAATCTGCTGATCTACATCCGCCTGCGAAAAATCGGGATTGTAGGTGAGATCCAGGTTCAGGGAAGAGCTGAGCCCTATTTTAGCATCCATTCCGAAGTCGGTTCGGTAGCTTGTTTCATCAGAGAACTCAAAATCGCGCGATGCCCCTCCAAAAACGTATGGAATCACCGATAGCTGAACGCCCGGATCCGGCGGCGGCTGATCCCATTGCAGCGTGCCGGTAAAAGCGAGTGATGCCGTGGCAAATTGGCGAGGCACCGGCGCCCATGAAGATTTTTCGTTGATGCTGAGATCAAGCCTCGAAAAGTTGATGTTCCATCGGTCCAGCCCCGCTTTGTAGCGGATCGACTTAAACGGAATCCGCATTTCGGCCACCCAGCGATCATCATAATCCTTAACTACCACCTCCCATTTCGTATCCCAGGCAAGATCTACGGAAACGCCGTTGCTCATGGTTCCGTCCCACATCGCGCCGGCCGCATTCACACCAAACGAGTAGCCGGTGGTCAGGTCGTTAAACGGATCGAGGAAGAGCAGAAAATTATCGTTTGTGCCAAAGGCAAAATCCCTTCTGAGTGATTCAACCACACGGGGCCTGTCATCCAAAACATCAAAAAAGATAAGGGCGAGGTAGATGGCATCATCGTCATAGGTCATCCTGATTTCTGATTTGGCCTCACTGTAACTTGTATCGTAAGGTGTAACCATGAAGAAATTGTCAGCCACATCAGCCCGCAACCAGTCATCCTCATCAATTACACCATCCAGTGTAATGGTACCTTTCATCTTTTTGATGTTGAGCACATAATGGCTGTTTACCGACCGGGAAATAGCAGGATCATGTTCAAGTAACCGGGGCTGTATTGCCAGTGACTTTCCTGTTAACAAAACGGTTATCAATACAATAGAGGGGAGGTTATGGCACCACTTGTTCATAGGCTTTCTCTTTATCAGCTATCTGCAAATTGCCGGCCTCTTGGACCGGAGTGCGTAACGGCGTTGAGCTTTCTCTTCTGTTTTCCTTTATTTATAATCTATAGATTCGGTGAATCTTAAACAAAAATTAGCTCCCTGATTTTCCCTATTTGCACAGGATTTCAAGCGATCTATATTGTATGATTTTACACTCGCTTTACTTTGTGCTGAACTTTTTTTTAAACATATTTCATGGATGTTCACCTAATCAAGTCTCTAAGCTTACACATGTATGAAACACTCCATTTCAAGAAAACGGTTTTTAAAGTTAACAGGCTCAGTTGTTGCAGCTTCAACAGTTGGGTTTCCATCCATCATCATCCCAAAAAGAAACAGGAAACTTGGCGTGGCGCTTGTTGGGCTGGGCAGATACAGTAACGGCCAGCTTGCGCCCGGCCTTCAGCTTACACAACATTGCGAGCTTCGTGGAATTGTAACCGGCTCACCCGAGAAGATTCCGGTATGGCAGGAGAGGTATAACATTCCCGATGCTAACGTGTACAATTACGAAAACATGCACCAAGTGGCCGGCAATGATGATATTGATGTGATCTATGTGGTTACACCGCCCGGACTTCATGCAGAGCACTCCATTATCGGGGCAAATGCAGGCAAGCATGTTTGGTGCGAAAAGCCAATGGCAATGGATGAGGCGGAGTGCCAGGCCATAATCGATGCAGCGAATAAAAACAGGGTTCAACTGACTATTGGTTACCGCATGCAGCACGAGCCCAATACCCAAACCATTATCCGGTACGGAATGGAACAAACGTATGGAGCTGTAACCGCTGTAAACACAGGTGCAGGTTACACAGGTGCCCATCGTGATCCTGAAGACTGGAGACGAAACCCCAAACTTGGCGGCGGAGCGCTGTATGATATGGGTGTTTATCCTATAAATGCTGCACGTTATGCCACGGGCATGGAACCGATTGGTGTGAAAGGGCGGCAATGGTCAAACCGTGAGGAGATGTACAGATACGTGGATGAGTTTACTGAGTTTGAAATGGAGTTTCCCAATGGTGTTTTTGCATACGGTGAAACCAGTTTTGGAAAATCTACCAACTATCTTGATGTGGATGCCGAAGATGGCTGGTACAGGTTGCGGCCATTTCAATCTTACACAGGCGTGCAAGGCGAAACCAGCAGTGGTACAAGCCTTCCGCCTAATCCAAATCAGCACAAGCAGCAAGCGCGGCAGATGGATAATGACGCACTGGCCATTATCGAAAACAGAGATCCCGTTGTGCCCGGTGAAGATGGGCTTGCAGACATTCGTATCGTGAAGGCGATCATGGAATCATCCCGCAGAGATGGGGAATGGAAAAAACTTTAGAAAACAGTTCATCAATCAGAATCATCATGAAATCACACATAAACCGTAAAGAGTTTCTTAAAATGAGCGGTACCGTTATGGCTGCTGCATCATTTGGTTTTCCGAATATCATCATACCAAAACGTAAAGATACGTTAGGTGTAGCTCTCGTGGGCCTTGGCAACTATAGTACAGGCCTTCTAGCGCCCGGCCTTCAGCTTACACAACATTGCGAGCTTCGTGGAATTGTAACCGGCTCACCCGAAAAAATTCCTGTCTGGCAGGAGAGGCATAACATACCCGACGCTAATGTGTACAATTACGAAAACATGCACCAAGTGGCCGGTAATGATGATATTGATGTGATCTATGTGGTTACGCCGCCAGGGCTCCATGCAGAGCACTCCATTATCGGGGCAAATGCAGGCAAGCATGTTTGGTGTGAGAAGCCGATGGCAGTAACTGTGGAAGAGTGTCAGGCCATAATCGATGCAGCAACTAAAAACAGGGTTCAGCTGACTATTGGCTACCGCATGCAGCACGAACCCAATACCCAAACCATTATCAGTTACGGTAAAAACGAAACCTTTGGGCCCGTTACAGAAGTGAGAACTGCTGCCGGTTATCGGGCACAAGGGTTACCCGCTGATGACTGGCGGTTTAAACCTGAGATGGGTGGAGGTGCCCTTTACGATATGGGTGTTTACCCGATTAACGCATCAAGATACTCCACAAGTAAAAAGGTTGTTGCTGCACGTGGTACACAGCGTGTTGAACGGGAAGAAATGTTTAGAAGAGTGGACGAAACCACTGAGTTTGAACTGCTTTTTGAGGATGATATCATCGCAACATGCAAAACCAGCATGGGCGAGAATGTAAATTACCTCGAGGTAGACACCGAAGAGGGATGGTATTTTTTGAGGCCGGCAAGCTCGTATACAAATGTTGGAGGTGAGGTAAGCGATGGCACCCTATTAGAGCCATATACCGGCCACCAGCAGGCTCGACAAATGGATAATGATGCACTTGCCATCATTGAAAACAGGCCTCCGATTGTACCCGGTGAAGATGGCATGGAAGATATCCGTATCGTGAAGGCGATAATGGAATCATCCGATAAGGGTGGTGACTGGATTTATTTGTAGGGGCTATATTGAGCAAACAAATCAATTCAATAATAAATCAGCTTCGCAGATATTACAGTTCTTAAATAGTGTGAGTTCGATCTAAAAATAAACAAGTTCAGATGCCACTGCTTCAATATCTGAAAAGAAAATGGTTGCTCCGAAAGCCATTTCCTGATATATGGCTGAATATCCTCAGGGAGAATGTTCCTTATTACTCCATTCTGCCAAAAATCCAGCAGCAAACCTTGCAGGATCGAATCACCATTTTTATGGATGAAAAACTATTTGAAGGATGTGGGGGATTCGAACTTACGGAAAAGGTGGAAATCGTAATTTCCGCCTACGCCTGCGTTCTGATTTTAGGAGAACCTTCTGATTATTATGGTGACCTGCGAACCATTTTAGTTTATCCCGATGATTATATGGCTCCGGTTATGGATGAGGATAGCGCCGGTATTATAACTGAAGGCAGTGAACCGCGAAAAGGAGAGTCTTGGGATATTGGGAGTATTGTACTCTCCTGGAAAGATATTGAACGGAATCTCTACAAAAATCCCGGCCGTGAAAATCTCATCTTTCATGAATTTGCCCATCAGCTTGATGACCGATACGGGCTCTCGGCCGGTGTTCGGGAGGATGGCAAACCCCTGAGAGATGATGAATGGACCCAAACAGTAGCAAAGGTTTACAAAAACCTTAGAAAAAGCATCCGTTTGGGTAAGCCCACTTCGCTCGATCCTTACGGAGCAGAAGAACCTGCCGAACTTTTTGCCGTTGCAACCGAAGC
>REDS01000145.1 GCA_007693395.1 Balneolaceae bacterium
AAAAAATCTTCAAAATATTAATTAAAACGAAAACGAGAAGTTTCTAGTAGTCCCCTTATAGAAATTGAACAGTTTTAAATAAAAGATTTTATGATAAATAAAATATTACAGTTTATTTTTTGATTGTTGCTTTGCAAGTAAAAATATATTTTATTTGGATAGAGTTATATAAATTGAAAAACATTTGAGAAAATATCTAATGAAAATAAAACTTGTACCCAGAAACAGTGTAAAGATATCACGACGAAGCCGTTCAAAATACGATCATCTTAAGAGTGCGATGTCGAAGTTAGTACCAAACGGGGATGCAATCAGGGTTGAGTATTCTAATCAAAAAGAGCTCAATTCTATCCGTAATATTGCATACACACTTAATAAGGAGACGGGCAAAAGAATTAAAAGCACAACCGATTCAAACGAACTCTCAGTATTCTTTTTCCTGTAAGTACACTCTTAAAAAAACATTTCACCAAAAAAAAGCCCCTTCGTGAGAAGGGGCTTTTTAAATTTTGTCGAGCGTGGAGTTTACAGAAAGAATTACTTTCCTTTCTCTTTCTTCTCTTTCTCAGCAAGCTTATCAGCCAGACCGGAAACTTCACCTAACGTTGGTGTACCGGTTTCAACGGTTTCTTTCACGGCTTCTTTTTTCCGAGCTGTTTTCTTCTTTGCCTCATTTTCTATCTGAGAAATCTCGATAGTTTTACTTGGCTCATCGAATTCAACTACAAAGCCTTCAACTTTATCGCCTTCATTAAAGCTCTCTTTGAGATTTCCAACAGGCTCAGTAAGCTTATCTGCCGGCAGGAAAGCATCAACACCAAGGGCAAGTTTCACAAACATGCCTTTATCTGTAATTTTTGATACTTCACCCTCAACTTTCGATCCGGGGCCATACTCTTCAGCATATTTTTCCCATGGATTATCTTCTACCTGCTTGTGTCCAAGTGTAATTCGTCTGTTATCAAAATCAACAGCAAGAATAACCGTTTCGATTTCTTGCCCTTTATCCACTATTTCATTCGGGTGCTCAACTTTATCAGTCCAGCTCAGGTCAGATACGTGGATGAGGCCATCTATTCCAGGCTCAAGCTCTACGAACACACCAAAATTGGTGAGGTTTCGTACAACTCCCTTATGGGTTGAACCAATAGGATATCTTTCAAGAAGCTCTTCCCATGGATCTTTCTCAAGCTGCTTCACTCCAAGAGAAATCTTCTTCTCATCTTCGTTGATATTCAGCACAACACACTCAATAATGTCATCTTTCTGTACAAGCTGTGATGGATGCTTGATATGCTGTGTCCAGCTCATTTCGCTGATATGGATCAAACCTTCAACACCTTTCTCGAGCTCAATAAATGCTCCGTAATCTGCGATGGAAACTACACGGCCCTGTACTCTGAGGTTTTCAGGGTACTTGATGTAAATATCGTCCCACGGATGTGGCTGCAGCTGTTTTAGCCCAAGTGACACTCGCTTTGAATTCTCATCAAAATCGATAACAGCAACGTTCAGGCGCTGGTCAAGCTTAACAATCTCTTCCGGGTGGTCAACACGTCCCCATGAAAGGTCTGTGATGTGAAGGAGTCCGTCAACACCACCAAGATCTATAAATACACCGAAGTCTGTAATGTTTTTTACGATACCTTCGAGAACCTGACCGGCTTCGATAGTTTCGAGAATCTCCTGTCGCTGATCTTCAAGATCGCTCTCAATAAGCGCTCTGTGAGATACAACAACGTTCTCTGCCTGCATGTTGAGTTTAACAACCTGGAATTCCATAGTTTTGCCAACATAGGCATCGAAATCGCGAACGGGGCGCACATCAATTTGCGAGCCCGGAAGGAATGCATCAATACCGAATACATCAACAACCATACCGCCTTTAATTCTTCGCTGAATGTAACCTTCGATAATTTCACCTGTTTCATGCGCTTTTTCGAGGTTTTCCCATGCCTGCAGAATATCTGCTTTTCTTCGAGAAAGGATAAGCTGACCTTCGCGATCCTCAACTTTATCGAGAAATACTTCTACTTCATCGCCCGGCTGCAGGTTAGCAATTACTTTATTTGAAAACTCATTTACAGGAACAATACCTTCCGATTTAAAGCCAATATCAACGATAACGTATTTTTCATCAACCGATACAACTATACCTGTTACGATCTCTTTTTCGTCAATTTCATTCAGGGTGTTTTCATACATCCCCACAAGCTGGTGAAACTCCTCGTCTGTATAATCTTCAGATGCTGCTTCAAGTTGGTCGAATGTATAGGTTTCACCATCTACATCGCCTGTGAAGGTTGCTACATGCAATTCGGCAGTCTCTTCTGCCACAGGTTCTTCTTGTTCTGCTGACTCTTCAGCTTCTCTATTTTCGGCTTGTTGTGTGATCTCTTCTTGCTCTGTCTTTGTTTCAACTGCAGTATCTACAGTCTCTTCAGCCACGCTGCTTTCAGATTCTTTTTGAGTGTTATCGTTAATTTTTTTTAGTTCTTCAGTCATTAGTTTCCTGTTGGATACGGCTACAACCCGACTTTCGGACTGCAGGTTTGATTAATGGTTTAGTTTAATTTTGTTTGATTTTCAATGATGGTGATCATTTGGTTAATCTGTTCATCAAACGTTTTTCCAGTTGTATCAATTTCAATAGCATCATCAGCTTTTTTAAGAGGATCTGATGCCCTGCTTTGGTCTTTGAGATCGCGCTGCCTGATATTTTCTTCCACATCTTTCAATGTGATAGAGAGGTCAGACAATGTCATCTCTTTTAACCTGCGTTTGGCACGCTCTTCGATAGATGCAGTCATAAAAAACTTTAAATCTGCATCCGGAAAAACAGCAGTACCAAGATCTCTACCATCGGCAATATATATATCGTTAAGTACAAGATTTCTCATGTAATTGTTGACATATGCCCTGATTTGAGGTTTACTGGCTATTTCACTTACATTCTCAGCTACATGCTGGGTGCGAATAGTATTAGTGATATCTTCGCCATTCAGAGCTACATAGAACTGTTTGTCTCTGTATTCTGATGAAATATCAACTTCCGGCAATAATTTAATGAACGATCTGATATCGGGTTTTCCGGACACAATCCAATAATATGTTAGAGCTCTATACAATGCACCCGAATCGAGAAAATGTATATTCAACCGATTGGCTATCTCTTTTGCAGTAGAACTTTTACCGGATCCTGCCGGTCCATCTATAACTATAATCATATCAGAGAACAGCTAAAATAAATTTTTTATCCTTAACATTCAATCAATTCTTGTAAGTTGAAATTATAAGCCTTAATTTTATTGTCTTGATAAATTTACATCAATCGACATTATAAATAAGAAATCATGCCACAGCATAAATCAGCGATTAAAAGGCTCCGACAGAATAAAAAGCGTAATGAGCATAATCGCACACGCCGTTCTAAAATGAGAACACTTGTTAAGAAGGTTACATCCACTGAAGACAAAGAGCTTGCAGAGAAATATCTTAAAGAAGCCGTAAGTTTTATTGACAGGCTTTCTGTTAAAAATGTAATACATCCAAACAACGCAGCTCGAAAAAAGTCGAAGCTAACTTCATACGTTAATAATCTCTAAGATTTTGCCGAAAGCTCTTCTCGTAATAATAGATGGTTTTGGGATCGCAGAGAATCCGGAAGTAAGTGCCGTTGATAAGGCATCAAAACCATTTTATGATTCTCTGCTAACCAAATATCCCAACTCTCACTTAATGGCCAGCGGAGAAGATGTTGGCCTGCCGGAAGGTCAGTTTGGAAATTCCGAGGTTGGACATTTAAACATTGGTGCCGGCAGAATTGTATGGCAAGAGCTTTCAAGAATAAATAAGTCTATCCGCGAGAGAGAGTTTTTTGAGAACCCAGTACTCACTGAAGCTTTTAAAAAAGCTGCGGGGAAAGGTAAAATTCACTTTATGGGCCTCTTTTCAGATGGCGGTGTGCACAGCCACAATAACCATCTGTTTGCCCTGCTCGAAATGGCAAAGCTTCACAATATACATAATGCATTTGTGCATGCTTTCACCGATGGGCGCGACACCTCTCCCAATGGCGGCCTGGAGTATTACAGAGAGTTTAAAAAAAGAGCCGATGAAATAGGCACCGGTAAACTGGCATCTGTTGTAGGGCGATATTTTGCGATGGACCGGGATAATCGCTGGGAGAGAATAGAAAAAGCCTATAACTTGCTTGTTCATGGAAAAGGAAATCCTGTTTCTGATCCTCAAGATGCATTCTCGCAGAGTTACAGCGCCGGAACAACAGACGAATTTCTTGACCCGCACATCATTTCAAGTGTTGAGAACAGCCGGATTGAATCGGGTGATGTAGTAGTGTTCTATAATATACGTGGTGACCGTGCACGGCAGATTACGAAAGCATTTTTTAAAGCCGGTACTATACCTTTCAAAATGGAAGATTTAAATCTCCATTACGTAACATTCACTGCCTACGATGATACATTTAACTCATTTGTTAATGTAGCTTTCCCACCGGTTAGAATGACAAATACCCTTGGCGAGTATGTTAGCAAGCAAGACCTGAAGCAGCTCCGCGTGGCGGAAACTGAAAAATATCCTCACGTAACGTATTTCTTTAACGGTGGAGAAGAAATTCCCAACAAAGGTGAAGATAGGGTGATGGTTCCCAGCCCAAAGGTACCCACTTACGACCTGAAACCGGAAATGAGTGCCAAAGAAGCAGCAGATGTTGTAGTAGAAAATCTGCCTAAAGATTATAGCCTCGTTATATTAAATTTTGCCAACCCTGATATGGTAGGCCACACCGGCAGCATTGATGCAGCAATTAAAGCAATTGAGTGCGTTGATGAGCAATTAAAAAGAGTTGTAGAAGCTGCACGAGAAAATGATTTTCAGATTCTGATTATCTCCGATCATGGTAACTCAGATTGCATGATGGAAGCTGACGGAAGCCCACACACCGCGCATACTGCTGTTCCTGTACCGGCGGTTCTTGTAGGCGCAGCTGCGGGTATAAAACTAAAGGATGGCATACTGGCAGACGTTGCCCCTACCCTGCTAAAAATGCTGAAGCTCGATGCTCCGGAAGAAATGACCGGCTCTCCTCTTTTTTAACAGACCGAAATCACCCCTTTCTATTTGTTTTAAAAACGTTAAATCGTTTGCATTTACCTTTTCACCATACTACTTTCGGGGAAGTATGAACTAAAAAATCAACACACTCGTTAGGCATAGAAACGAAAAAATCATAAAGAATTCAGGACCCATATGGAGGGTAATTTTTCAAGTAAAGTTCGTGATGTCATACAGTTCAGCCGGGAAGAAGCGCTCAGGCTTGGGCATGATTACATCGGCACAGAGCACTTAATTTTAGGCATTGTACGCCTTGGCGATGGCGTTGCCATTCGCATTTTAAAAAATTTGCAGTGCGATCTGTTCAAACTAAAAAAAACAATTGAAGATACTGTGCGCGGTACTGGTGGTACTGTTACCGTTGGCAATATACCACTCACAAAACAAGCCGAGAAAGTATTGCGGATCACGTATCTGGAGGCAAAGCTCTATAAGAGCGACACCATAGGTACAGAGCATCTTTTGCTCTCTCTGCTAAGGGATGAAGAGAATATTGCAGCACAAATTCTGCAGCAGTTCAACGTATCTTACGATGCAGTTCGGGAAGAACTCGATATGATTATATCAGGAAACTCCAGAGATGCAGACCAGATGGATACGCGAACAGCTACTTCGGGGCCTACCCCAACTTCACCAAAAGGTTCACAATCATCAGGTAGTTCACGCGAGAAGAAAATGGAAAAATCTAAAACTCCGGTTCTCGACAATTTTGGCCGGGATCTTACTCAACTTGCAGAAGATGGCAAACTCGACCCAATCATTGGCCGTGAAAAAGAGATTGAGCGGGTTGCTCAGGTATTGAGCCGAAGAAAGAAAAATAATCCGGTGCTTATCGGCGAACCTGGTGTTGGTAAAACTGCAATTGCTGAAGGGCTCGCTTCACGAATCATAGAACGTAAAGTCTCCAGAGTTCTCTATGACAAGCGCGTAATAGCTCTTGACCTTGCTGCACTTGTTGCAGGCACCAAATATCGCGGGCAGTTTGAAGAGCGTATGAAGGCAGTTATGGGCGAACTTGAAAAAACAGACAATGTGATTCTGTTTATTGATGAGCTCCACACAATTGTTGGTGCGGGCGGGGCAAGCGGATCGCTGGATGCATCAAACATGCTGAAACCGGCACTGGCTCGTGGCGAAATTCAGGCAATTGGCGCTACAACACTGAACGAATACAGGCAGTTTATTGAAAAAGATGGCGCTCTTGAGCGGCGTTTCCAGAAAATTATGGTAGAGCCAACCTCCACCGATGAAACGCTTGAAATTCTGAATCAGATTAAAGGTAAGTATGAAAAGCATCATAGTGTTAGATACACACCTGAAGCTCTGGATGCATGTGTTAAACTCACAGACCGATATGTAACTGATCACTTCCTCCCCGACAAAGCAATCGATGCATTGGATGAAGTAGGTGCAAGAGTTCATCTCTCAAACATTACAGTACCTGAGCATATACTTACTCTTGAAGCGGAAATTGAAAAAACAAGCAACGAGAAAAATGCAATGGTTAAAAAGCAGCGTTTTGAAGAGGCTGCTCGCCTCAGAGATACTGAAAAACGCCTGATTGAAGACCTCGATTCTGCCCAAAAAGAGTGGGAAAAAGAGTCTGAGCATATTGTGTTTGATGTTACTGATGAAGATGTGGCATCCGTCGTTGCTATGATGAGCGGTGTGCCCGTTAATAAAATCAGCCAGAAAGAAGGCCAAAAGCTCCTGAAGATGAAAGAAGCACTCGGCAAGAAGGTTGTCGGGCAGGAGGAAGCCATCATTAAGTTGACAAAAGCCATACAGAGAACCCGTGCCGGGCTCAAAGACCCATCGCGGCCTATTGGGTCATTTATCTTTTTAGGGCCAACAGGTGTTGGTAAAACTGAAATGGCCAAAGTTCTCGCAAAATATCTTTTTGATAAGGAAGAAGCCCTCATCAGAATTGATATGAGTGAGTACATGGAGAAGTTTAGTGTATCCCGATTGGTAGGTGCACCTCCCGGTTATGTGGGTTATGAAGAAGGCGGTATCTTAACCGAGAAAGTTCGCCGAAAACCCTATAGCGTAGTTCTTCTCGATGAAATCGAAAAAGCTCATCCTGATGTATTCAACATCCTGTTGCAGGTTCTTGATGATGGAATTCTGACAGATAGCCTCGGCAGAAAAGTTGATTTCAGAAATACCATTATTATCATGACATCCAACATCGGTGCACGTGATATTCGAAATATGGGTAAAGGAATTGGCTTCTCGGCAACAGATGGCGAATTCGATTACGCTCAGATGAAATCCACTATTCAGGATGCCCTGAAGAAAGTATTCAATCCGGAGTTTTTAAACCGTATTGATGATGTATTAACCTTCAAGCCCCTTGAGAAAAAAGATATCTACCAGATTATCGACATTCTCTCCGACGAACTTTTTGCGCGGATACGTGCATTGGGTTATGAGCTTGAAATGACCAAAGGAGCGAAAGACTTCATCACCGAAAAAGGATTTGATCCTAAATTTGGTGCCCGGCCTCTGAGAAGAGCTATTCAGAAGTATGTTGAGGATCCTCTTGCAGAAGAGATACTTGGTGCTGAGCATAGTGAGAGGTCCTTTATCAAAATTAAGATGAATCGTTCACGCGATGGTCTTGAGTTCGACTGGACTGAACCTGAAAATTCAGATGAGGCAGGCAGTGATAATTCACATTCTGAATCTGAGCAGGAAGCCAACGCTTAGATAACATATTCTATAAAACAAACTTAAAGCGCGCAGTGTAACACTTGCGCGCTTTTTTTATACTAAAAACGTACCCTTATCTCAATTTCACGGTTCATACCATTCACTGAATAAGTACCTGACGAATTTCTTGTAAAGCCGATAGATCCTGCATGCAACTGTGAGAGCGGAAGGTCAACCTGCTCGCGGGCAATTTGCCTTCTCCCAATATGAACAGCTGTAACTGTAGGGCTGGCAATCACACCAGTATTGCTCAAAGAACCGCCTAAGCCCAGAATTATGTCATCTTCCGGTACATATTCTGCGTAAACAATGGTTGCCTGGGAAGAAGCACTTCCAATTCTTTCACCTGAAAGAATTTCATATACCTGCATCCTGTTACCGGCAAATGTTGTTAGATGAGTAGCATTTTTGGTTAATGAAACTCCGCGAACTTGATCATCGGGCTCTAAACGGAAAATTTGATTGCCAAAACGATCAAAAATCAGAATCTCATCCGATGACCCCGTCGTCACAATCATAGCAACATATACTCCGTCATCACTCACATTCAGAGACTTTATTTCCCGCTCTGTAGAGTTAAACAACGTTTCAAAGTGATTTTCGCCAAAAACCATACGGGCGCGTGAACCAGTGCCGGAGCCGTAAGCAATTACAGGATTGTAGAGCACAATTGTTCGCCCGGCTTTATCGGATGAAAGCTGCGATTCCCTCTCACCATCCATACTTTGCGACGTATTGGAAATAACATAAACCTGCTCACCTTTCGCATCAAAAAAAGTAAAGCTTGCCACATTATCTCGTACCACGGTACGGCCATCATTAAACTGATACACCTGCAGCGTATTGTCTGCCGGATCAAAAAACTCAAGCTCTTTTTCAATGAGTCTTACACCACGATCATCAAAACTGTTTAGCAAAAGTGCCTCTCTTCGCATCAGAAATGAGAGTTTGCTTTTTTGATGTGATATTGCCCAGGAAGCAGGATCAAACATCTGTTCTTCAGCAAATTGAATACTGCCATTTAAGAAAGATACAGTTCCATTTTTTGTGGGAAATGTTGTAGTGTTGAAGCCGGTATGATCCGGATTTTGTGTAACAGTAATTGATTGAGAGTTACCTGAATAAGCCAAAAATGAAAAAAGAAGAAATAATGAGATATACTTCATCAGATGATATTGGATTCTTATTTTGGTGTTTACCTGTAAAGAACGAGAATTTTGAAATGAATTGCACAAATGCACTACTCAATTATTATACCGGTTTATAACAGGCCGGCCGAGGTAGCCGAGCTGCTTGATAGCCTGACTAAGCAGACATACAAAGATTTTGAAGTGCTGATTATTGAAGATGGTTCCGAAATAAGTTGTAAAAATGTTGTGCAGTCGTTTTCGGATATGTTACATGTACGTTACTACCACAAAGAAAACAGCGGACAAGGGTTTTCCCGAAATTATGGATTTGAAAGGGCAACCGGAGATTATCTGGTAGTATTTGACTCTGACTGCATCATACCACCTCATTACTTTAAGCATGTAACCAATCAATTAAGAGATACAAAAGCAGACTGCTGGGGTGGCCCGGACAGAGCCCTCCCTTCCTTCAGCCGTGTTCAAAAGGCAATAAACTATAGCATGACCTCTTTTTTTACTACTGGAGGTATCAGGGGTGGCCGTAAAATGGCCGGCACTTTCCATCCCAGAAGCTTTAATATGGGAATAAGCCGAAAAGTATTCGAAGAAACAGGCGGGTATAAAATTACAAGAATGGGTGAAGATATTGAGTTCAGTATCAGAATTATTCGCTCAGGTTTCAAAACTGTACTGATAGAAGATGCGTATGTATATCATAAACGCCGAACAGGTTTGAAGCAATTTTATAATCAGCTTCATTTTTTTGGCAGGGCACGAATCAATATTTCGCGCTTTTTTCCTGATGAGTTAAAGCTTGTACATTTTTTTCCTGTACTATTCTTTATTGGTTATCTGCTGATTATTCCTGCTGCAGTGATATCTTTACCCGCCGGACTAACATTGCTGGCACTGTATTTAATCTATTCTTTACTGCTCTTGTTTGATGCATTTAGAAAAGAGAAAAATATTGCTATAGGATTTACAGCTGTTATATCTGCATATATTCAATTTACAGCTTATGGCATAGGATTTTTATCTGAACTAATGAATGAACAATCTTTGTGATTCACACATTTTTTAAGCTGTGTAAATTGCATACAGATTCTAAAACCTTTATCTTGTAATTCTTTTGACGACATGAAATTCTATTGAATTGAAACGCCAAAAAGATTTGAAATACTGATTATTTATTTCACAATTCGGGGAGTGGCGCAGCCCGGTAGCGCATTCGCTTTGGGAGCGAAGGGTCGCAGGTTCAAATCCTGTCTCCCCGACAAAAAATTATTTACACACCTTTTCGTTGGACAATCTACGGGTTTCGGAAAGTTCACACCGGGTATAAATAATTTTCCGTTACGAATTGAATAGAGCGCCCGTAGCTCAACTGGATAGAGCAACTGCCTTCTAAGCAGTAGGTTTCAGGTTCAAGTCCTGACGGGCGTACTAGAACAATGGATGATTTCTTCCAAGGTTAGTTCACTTATTGATTTTTTTATCAGACGCTCACACAAGGCTCTGATCTTGCGAAGCAGTGCTTCGCGGTTCAAGTCCTGACGGGCGTACAGAAAATGGCGACATGGCCGAGTGGTTAGGCAGAGGTCTGCAAAACCTCGTACAGCG
>REDS01000023.1 GCA_007693395.1 Balneolaceae bacterium
GATGTTTCTGATAAAGCATCCACCAAATGCGGATAAGGACGATCAGTAACATCAATCAACCCACAATTTAAATTTTCACCGTCGTAGGCACGACCGGTCAAATCCTGATCAGGCCACTGGAAATACGATGTTCCGATCAAGCCCGGGTGCGAGTAGGCTGATTCGGTATAATGTCGGTAGGCAATTCCACGCTCTTCCTGAGTATCCACCTGCCAGAGCGATTGGGACATCCCCCTGTCTACCGTGCCGAAATGGTATTCCCCAATCATCAGCGGCATGTCGGTAATCTCCATAAACTGATCCATCAATTCATGTGATGGGGCAAGACTGTAAGAGTTGAAACTGAATACATCGAACACTCCTTTACAAATTTCGAGCACTTCATCCTGAGCACCTCCCCCAAATCTGATTCCAAGATTTAAGTGGCCCGGGCTGTGCCTTTTCAGTGCTTCATCAACCGTCTCAATAAAAATTCTAAACGTGTTATGCACAAAATTTACACGCCGTTCAGGTGTATCCTCTATTGCAAGATAACTAAGCAGCTCTTGTTTGATTGGCCGATCATCACTTTCATCCAGAATCAGGTCTATAACACGGAGTTCTATCGCTTGCCAGGCAGGTTCATTACCGGTGAAATAGCCAATAAGCCAGGGATTATCCCGATAGCGTTCGGTTGACCTCTGAACAGCCGAATCAATTTGTTCCGCAAATCCGGGGGCATAAACATCAGCCAGGCCCATCAGGCTGCCGTCGATTCCCAGGCCGCCAAGCTGTGTCATAAACGGAATTCTGTTCTGCAGGCGAACCTCATCACTCGACCAGTTGGCAATTGTATTGAGTCCCCAGCGGTTCATCCGATTAAAAATATTGTCGATCGCTTTTTCCCGGTAATCTTCTCCATACCGGCGATGCAGGTTCCAAATGCCAAACGAGGCTCTGTCTGGCTGCTCCGGGTCGAACCCCTTGCCTTCAGGCGGCAATTCTTTCCACAAGTTTGGACGGTGATCAATCCGAACTGCATTCCCGCCGCCACCAGGCTGCACAACATTAACACCATGAGAGAGAAACAGGTATCCCTCCGGGTCAACAAACCACCAGCGGCCGTCAACTTTTTCGGTTCTGAAAAACCCGGTGCCCTCGTCAATTCTTGCATTCAGATATCCGCCGTATTTCGAGTAATTATATTCTTCTGTGTCAACCGGCAGATTGTCTTCTGCCTCCCACTCTTCTCTCAATTGATCAAGAGAATAGATTTTTTCTTCCCAGTCGCCGAGGTTCCACTGCCCAAATTCATCCACAGCAGGGGTATCTTCAAGGTATTCATCACCGGGATCATCAACAGAGAGAGAAACCGAGCGAATTTTGAATTCCTGATCGCCAATGGGTACCCTCATTCGCACGCCAATTGAATCCACACCTGTCAGCGGGCCTCTGTCGCCACCGCCCAGGTTCACCCATCCGGTATGGCGGGGCTGATTGTACATACCGGCCAGATCGTGCCAGGCTGCCGGCGGTTCCCGATAAAACCGTAGTGGAATAGCCAGCCGGTTCCAGCCATTTGGAACGTAACTCATCACCCGTAATTCGTTATAACCATAATCTGTTGTAAAGCCAACATTAAATCGCTGTGGGGTTGTAATCATAAACTCAAGAACCACATAGTTGTACTCATCCCAGTTTGTGGGCAGGCCGGGGGTAATATCTTCAAGGGCAAACATTTGCCCAGACACCTCGTGGCTGCTGTTAAAGTGAATGGTGTGGTAATCTTGCTGTTTGCAGGCACTAACGAACAGGATAACTGAAATAATTAGTGAAACCGTGTAATGTTGTAGGTAGCTCATTTTTTTATTTTAACTGAGATCGCGATAAAATTTTTGAATTTGGTAACCGGGATACTAACTCTCCTTTCCCCCAAACAGATTATATTCTCTAAGACTTTTTCTAGCGAAGTTTATCAGTACAATTGCAAGAACAAACAACGCAAGGGCAAGGGCAGCCAATATATAACTGTGTGCCGTAATGTTATTCCACACAAAAAAGAGCAACGAGGTTAATGTTACCGCAAACATAAATGTCATGGGCAGCAGAGTAAATATGGGATTTACATCAGACTTAATCAGCCATACCGATACTGCAAGTAAAGCGAGTGCGGCAAGGAGCTGGTTTGCTGATCCAAAAATGGGCCATAACTCCTGGAATTGCCCTGTGAGAAGCAGTGCTGCACTCAATACGCCAATGATGGCTGTACTCAAAAACCTATTTTCGGATACAATATGAACGCGGGTGTCTTCTTTTTCAAAATACTCTTTAAAAGTAAACCGAGCCAGGCGCGTACAGGTATCAAGTGTAGTAAGGGCGAATGCCGAAACGGTTAGTGCAACAAATGAAATGGCAAGAGATTCGGGAATACCGATGGATGAAATAAATCCGCCAAGCCCCTGAGAAAAGAGTGTTACCGGGCCCAGCTCAGCAAGGCTCGCCATATATTGCTCACGTGTTAGTACCATCACAGCACCCACGGCAAGAATAGCCAGCATCGATTCAATCAGCATACCGCCAAACCCTATTGTCTTTGCGTCCGTTTCTTTATCAATCTGCTTCGATGTAGTACCCGATGCAACCAGCGAATGAAATCCGGAGATTGCTCCGCAGGCAATGGTAACAAACAGAACAGGGAACAAAAAACCTAACCCCTCTGCATAAAAGTGAACCTCATTGCCCATCTGAGCCGTAGGATTGGTTACAATTACACCGATAATTCCAAACAAAATCATACCGTAAAGCAGGTAGGAGTTCAGATAATCACGCGGCTGAAGCAAAACCTGCACAGGACTCACCGCAGCAAAGAAGATGTAGATGAGCAGTATAAGAATCCAGAACCAGTAGCCCAGTTCTAACGGCAGCAATTCTCCGCCATAAATCATGGTGTACATTATGGCAACACCAACCACTGTAAGCAGCCAAAATGGAACTTTATCTGCGCGAAAAATCGCCCCAAAAATAAGGGCCAGGATGATAAACCCAACCGATGCCGATGCTGCCGCTGGAACGCTCACAAATGTTCGGGCTACAATATCCATAAACACAGCGATGATGAGGATGAGCGTAGCAAAGGCAAAAATAATGAAGAGCTTCTTTCCAAAAGCACCGATATACCGTTCAATTAGCTCACCAATCGATTTTCCTTTATGCCTGAGTGATGCGGTTAAGGAAGTGAGATCGTGTACAGCCCCGAAGAAAATTCCCCCGATAACTATCCATAACACGGCCGGTATCCATCCAAAAGCCACCGCGATGATTGGCCCTACAATAGGCCCCGCACCTGCAATTGATGCAAAATGATGGCCAAGAACCATCGGCGTTTTACTTGGCACATAATCTACCCCATCTTTTTCGGTATGGGCCGGAGTAATGTTATCATCATCAATCTTAAGCTTATTGGCAATAAAGCGTCCATAAAATCGGTATGCCAGCACAAATAAAGTGCCGGTGATGGCAAGAAGCAGAATAAGGTTCATGAGCAGGCTTTGTAAACAATTTTATCTTGTTTTGCGTGGATGGCAAACAATGGTTTGGTTTCCGGTTCAGAAGTTGTGCATTAATCTCTATTTTCAAAAAAATATTTTTGGATTTCCACGGAAACGCGGAATTACATTTTTCCGGGCAAAATCGTGAAATACCTGAAACGGAATATAAAAGTTCGTTCACTATGTAATTAATCGTTCATTAGTTTTCAGAAAAAGATTCAGAATTAGTCTAACCAAAGCTACCAACATTGAAAAAACTCACCACAAAACAGATCCTGCAGCGAAACCGGCAGCGAGAATCAACACTACAGCAAAATTTTATCCTATGGATGCACAACATCCGCAGCATGCACAATGTAGGCTCTGCGTTTCGCAGCTGCGATGCTTTTGGGGTGCATGAGCTATGGCTGTCCGGTTACACACCAATCCCGCCGAGGCCGGAGATCACAAAAACAGCTCTCGGAGCCGAAGATTACGTAGCCTGGAAACAGATTGATGATCTGCCCTCTGCTGTGAATCTGTTGAAAGAGAATGGATATTCCATTGTTGCACTTGAACAAACAGATTCAAGTATTCCACTTGATGCTTACCATATTTCAGCAAAACCAACCTGCCTTATTCTCGGAAACGAAGTAACTGGTATTGATACAGAGCTTCTTCATTACGCAGATGCTTGTGTGGAAATTCCTCAGTTTGGGATGAAGCACTCCCTGAATGTCTCCGTTGCTGCCGGAGTTGCCCTCTATGCATTCTATGAGAAATTTAAAAAGCATGATTAAGAAACTCCCTAAGCATGTTGTCTGCTTAATTGGTAATTTTCGGGCTTAAGAAAATTCTCAGCAAGTATTTTAAAGCAGTAACAAAGCTACTTATGGCGAAACGTATTTTAGTAACCTCTGCCCTTCCCTATGCCAACGGGCCGATTCACTTAGGCCATCTTGCCGGGGCATACCTCCCGGCCGACCTCTACACTCGATTTCAGCGTCTCAGCGGCAAAGAGATCATTCACATTTGCGGATCGGATGAACACGGTGTACCCATCACCATTGCTGCCGAAAAAGAGGGCGTAACTCCGCAGGAAATTGTAGACCGTTATCACTATGCCAACAAAGAAGTGTTTGAGCGATTTGGCATCGCATTCGATTACTACGGAAGAACCAGCTCAGAAACACATAAAAAAACTTCCCAGGATATCTTTCTGAAACTACACGAGCAAGGTGTTTTTACCAAGAGAAAGCAAGAACAGCTTTATGATGAAGAAGCCAATATGTTTCTGCCCGACCGCTATGTAAAGGGTACCTGCCCAAGTTGCGGCCACACTGAAGCGTACGGCGATCAGTGTGAAAAGTGTGGCACCTCGCTCTCTCCTACTGAATTGATTGATCCGGTTAGTGCCATAACAGGCAATAAGCCGATCATTAAAGAGACAGAACACTGGTTTATTCCACTTGGCGATTTCCAGCCTTGGCTTGAAGAGTGGATCGATTCCCGCCAAAACTGGAAAGCAAATGTTTTAGGCCAGTGCAAAAGCTGGCTCGATGCCGGCCTTGTTGATCGTGCCGTAACACGCGACCTTACCTGGGGCGTACCCGTACCACTTCCAGATAACGATGGTAAAGTACTCTATGTTTGGTTTGATGCCCCCATTGGCTATATCTCTGCTACAAAAGAGTGGGCCGAGCTGCAGGGAGATGCCGATGAATGGAAACGTTGGTGGCAGGATGATGATACCAGTCTCATCCACTTTATCGGGAAAGATAATATTGTGTTTCATTGCATCATGTTCCCCGCCACACTGAAACAGCATGGCGATTATATCCTGCCGGAAAATGTACCCGCAAATGAATTTTTAAATCTCGAAAGCAGAAAACTATCAACATCAAAAGGCTGGGCGGTTTGGCTGCACGAATACCTGGATGATTTTGAACCCGACCTTCTTCGGTACGTTCTTGGCACTACCCTGCCGGAAGCGAAAGATTCCGATTTCTCCTGGAAAGATTTCCAGAGCCGTGTAAACAGCGAGCTTGCCGACATTCTCGGCAACTTCGTATTCAGAACTACAAGCTTTACTCATCGATTCTTTGATGGCGTTGTACCTACTCTAAGAAACGCAACAGATTCAGACCTTGCTGCGCTTAGAGAGATTACTGTTCAAAAGCATAAAATTGAAGAGGCATACAACGCATTTAAATTTCGTGAAGCGATCAACGAAACCATGCACCTTGCAAGAATTGGAAATCGCTATTTCACTGAGACCGAACCGTGGAAAACCCGAAAAGAAAATCCCGAAGCCTGCGGGAATACACTCTACGTATGCCTGCAAATTTGTGCCGCATTATCTGTGATGTTTCAGCCGGTTCTGCCCGGAAAGATGAGCATCCTCAGAAATCAGCTTGGAATTCCCGATCAAACCGACTGGAACAGTATTAACGACCATCTTATTGCGGCAGAGCAGGTAATTGCCGAAGGTGAAATTCTATTTGCGAAAATTGAGGACTCTGTTGTGGATGAGCAGGTTGAAAAACTAAAAAAGAAAGAGGCTTCTCAACGTAGCGGTAAGGTGTACGAGCCGCTTAAAAAAGTATCCGATTTTGGAAATTTTGCCGCTTTAGATCTTAGAGCCGGTGTAATTGTATCCGCCGAAAAAGTCAAAAAATCAAAAAAACTGCTGAAAATTGTTGTTGATCTTGGCTTTGAGAAGCGCACCATACTGTCTGGAATTGCAGAATCGTTTTCTCCTGAAGATTTACCGGGCCAGCGTGTATGTGTGGCGGCTAATCTCGCACCTAAGAAAATGATGGGTGTTGAAAGTAACGGCATGATCCTGATGGCAGAAAATGAAGACGGGGCATTTAAATTTGTGGAAACATCTGCAGAACCCGGCAGCCCGATAACCTGATGCGCAAAATGAAACAAGCAGTTAAAGAAATTCCACTGGGTTGCAGCCTAAAGGAGAACTCCACACATTTTCGATTCTATTGCCCGAAAGCACGTGCAGTGCATTGTGTAATTTTTGATGATTACAATCAGAAGGATGGGCGGCATGTAGAAATGCATAAAGATGATAATGGCTACTGGCAACTTTCCATAAACGAAAATCTTGAAGGAAAGTGGTATGGTTATAAAGTCTCTTTTCATGACAAAGACAAACCGGACAGCCCCTACATTGACGAAATCTTTGCCGACCCTTACAGCAAACATGTAACCGTTAAAAACAACTATAAACAGGAAGCACGCAGTTATATCTTTGAACATAATTACGATTGGGAAGGTATTGGGCACCAATTCCCAAGTGATCTGCGCGATCTTGTGATCTACGAAACCCACCTGAAAGATATGTGCGCACACAGAACATCAGGTGCTTCGGGACAGGCATGTTATCAGAAATTTGTTGACCGCAATCAAACCGGCGGTATCAATCACCTTAAAAAGTTGGGTGTTAATTGCGTTGAGTTTCTTCCATTGCAAAAATTCTCTCCGGCAGAGCCTCCCTATGGCGAAATTACACCGGAAGGCTTCCACAACACCTGGAATGTATATGCGGCTAATTACTGGGGTTACATGACCTCCTTCTTCTTCGCTCCGGAAAGTTGGTTTGCATCGGACTATAGCAACCGGCATTCAGGTAAAACCACAGCGGCAGTAACCGAATTAAAAAACGTTGTAAAAGAACTTCACAGAGAAGGAATAACCGTTCTGATGGATGTTGTGTACAATCACACATCTCTTTTTGATATGAATCCCCTCACCCATTTAATGCCGGATGTATATTTGCGAAAAGATGAAAAAGGGAGATTAATGAATCGCAGTGGCACAGGGAATGAGTTTCGTTCTGAAAATCCAATTGCCCGAAAAATGATCATTGACTCTCTTCTTTACTGGATGGATGAGTATAAAGTTGACGGTTTTCGGTTTGACCTCGCAGCCCTGCTTGACAAAAAAACTTGGAATGAGATTAAAAAAACCATTCGAAAAAAGTATCCTAATGCTGTTCTGATAGCCGAGCCCTGGGGAGGGTATTACTCACCTCACACATTTTCAGATAATGGCTGGGCATCATGGAACGACCGGATCCGAAACAGTATAAAAGGTGCTGACCCCCTGCACGACCGCGGATTTATTTTTTCTGAGTGGCAGCACGAAACGCGAAGACACCGGCTCGAAAATGTGTTTAAAGGCACACTCAATCACGGTGAAGGCGGTTTATATAATTCTTCAGATCACAGTGTAAACTATCTTGAAAGCCATGACGGCTACACACTGGCCGATTTTATCCGTATCGGGCTAAACCCTGAACGGCACGATCAGCCGGTTGCCAACCGGGATGAACATGTAAAACTTAACAATATCCAGATAAAGCTTTGCAAGTTTGCAGCGATCTGTCTTTTCACGGCTCAGGGTGTCACTATGATCAATGCCGGACAGGAATTTGCCCGTACAAAAGTGATTGCCAAATCTCCTAATGGTGATCCCGACGAAGGCAAAATGGATCATAACAGCTATCAAAAAAATAATGCAACCAACTGGCTGAACTTCGATGATCTCACCGCTAACAAAGACCTTTTCGAATACTATCGCGGCCTTATAAAGATCAGAAAAACATCACCTGCCCTTAGAAAATGCGATCCCGGAGAAATTTGCTTCGACTATTTTGGCGACCCATTGCTTCTTAGTTTCTACATCAATGGTAAATCCACCGGCGATATGTACGACTATTTTGTAATTCTGAACGGAAACGCATTTCAACACAATCAGCAAAAATTACCTTCAGGCATCTGGGAGGTTATTGCGAACAACAAAATTGCTACAACACAAACCATTGAGATCGTCAGTGGCACTATCAATATTCCATCTCAAGGCGGAATCTTACTAAGAAAGTTGCGACATTAGTTTTCACAGAATATTTTAGTATAATTTTTTAACTCAAAATCCTGTTCAATTTGGCAACGAATCCTTCTACTTCGCGGGGCACATGGAACACAAAACTTGGATTTATTCTGGCAGCAGCCGGCTCAGCTGTTGGCCTCGGCAATATCTGGCGGTTCCCTACAGAAACTGCTTCGAATGGCGGAGCTGCTTTTCTTATCGTCTATTTAGTTTGTGTGCTTCTAATCGGCCTTCCTGTAATGATTGCAGAACTATCCATCGGGCGCAGCTCCAAGAAAAATCCTGTTGGTGCTTTCAGGGCACTGTCAAACAATAAATTTTTCCCCTTGGTTGGTGTTTGGGGGGTTCTTTGCGGTGTTATGATTCTCAGTTTCTACACCATTATAGCAGGGTGGACATTTAGCCACGTGTTTGTAGAAATTTTCACTTTTGCAGGAATGGACGGTGCAGCATCCATTCTGGCAGACTTTGGAAATGGATACGTGAACGCCATTTTTGCACTGCTCTTTATGGCGTTAACCATCGGAATAATACGGGGGGGAGTAAGTGATGGCATTGAAAAAGCCACCAAACTGATGATGCCGCTGCTAATACTTATTCTGGTAGTTATGACACTTTTCGTGGTGTTTCAGCCAGGAGCAGCCGAAGGCCTTCGTGTATATCTGATGCCCGATTTTTCGATGGTTACACCAAATCTGGTTCTTGCAGCTCTTGGCCAGGCTTTCTTTTCTTTGTCACTTGGTATGGGGGCGCTCATCACGTACGGTTCATACCTCAGTAAAAAAGAGAATATTGTGGAGGCCGCCGGCTATGTAACTCTCGCAGATGTTGGAATTGCTTTTCTGGCAGGTTTATTAATTATGCCAACCATTTTTCTTGCACAAGCACAGGGTGTAGAAATTTATGATGCAGACGGCAGCTTTCTTGCCGGCCCGGCACTGATTTTTCAGATTTTACCGGAGCTTTTTGCTCAAATTGGTGGTGTACTCGGTTTAATCGTAGGCGTTTCATTTTTCTTCCTGCTGAGCCTTGCAGCGCTTACTTCTACCATTTCCCTGCTTGAAGTGCCCACAGCGTATGTAATTGATGAGCATGGAGTAAAAAGAAAAAAAGCTGCCCTCTATGTTGGGCTTTTTGTACTTACTCTTTCGATGATCATATCATTCAACACGGCTTTAATCGATACCATTGACTTTATCTTTAGTGTAATAGGCCTGCCTCTTGGCGGTTTACTAATTTGTATCTTCATTGGGTATTTCTGGAAAACACAGAGCGCTGTTGAGGAGATGAAAAACGGGTTTAAGGATATCAAAAATTCAAGGTTAATTTCTTTATGGTCAATATTTATCAAATACATCTGCCCGATAATCATCGCCATTATACTTATTCGTACAATCTTCAGTTAAACAGAAATTGATAAATTCGGTATCTTTTGGCCTTCAGTTGTTAAACAGTAACAGCAGCAGTATTTTGATATAATTTGAACGAAACAGAATATGGCAAAAATTAGTACCTCCGATTTTCGAAATGGCCTCAATATTATTCTTGATGGCGAAATCTATACTATTGTTGAATTCCAGCATGTAAAACCGGGTAAAGGCCCCGCGTTTGTCCGCACCAAACTTCGCGGTGTGGAGAATGGAAAAAATATTGATAAGACCTACCGGTCCGGTGAAAATATGGAGTCTGTTCGTGTTGAGCGTCAGCCTTACCAGTTTCTCTACTCCGATGGAGACATGTTTTTCTTTATGAACCAGCAAACCTACGAACAGATACCACTGGAACGCTCCCGGGTTGAAAAAGCACAATACGTAACCGATGGCCTTGTATGCACACTTGTGGTAGATGTTGAAAATGAAAAGATTTTGTACGCAGAACCTCCGGATCAGATTGAAACAGAAATCATTCAAACCGATCCCGGTGTTCGGGGCGATACTGCACAGGGTGGCAGCAAACCGGCTACCATTTTGGGAGGTGCTGTTGTACAAGTGCCGTTATTTATTAATCAGGGTGAAAAAATTCGTGTTGATACTCGTACCGGTGATTATCTTGAACGTGTAAAATCTTAAACTGCCCGGTAAGTTACAGCCATCAATTTGATGAGAAACACTAATTAACCAACTTTTTACAATGGACTTAAAACTAATTAAAAACATTCTCGATCTCATTTCTGAAAGCGATGTAAATGAAGTATCAATTGAAGAGGGAGATTTTAAAATCAAAGTAAAAAAACAATCGGATGCTGCTGCTCCTCTGCATTATCAGGCTACTGTACCTCACCCTGCGGCTTCACCTTCTCAGCCTGCCGCACCGGAAGCAAAACCTGAAGCTGCGAAATCAGCAGAGCCAAAGCCTGCCGGCGAAGTGGTTAAATCCCCAATTGTCGGTACATTCTACGAAGCTTCATCACCTGATTCTGATCCCTTTGTTTCTGTAGGCCAGCGTGTAGAAAGCGGACAGACACTCTGTATTATCGAGGCAATGAAAATAATGAATGAAATTGAGGCTGAATTCTCAGGTACAGTAGAAAAAGTTCTGGTGAGTAACGCATCCCCTGTTGAGTTCGACCAGCCCCTCTTTATCATTAAAAAAGACTAACTCCCGTTTATGTTCAAAAAAATATTGATTGCAAACAGAGGTGAAATCGCTTTAAGGGTTATACGAACCTGCAAAGAGATGGGCATTAAGACTGTTGCAGTATATTCAACAGCCGATGAGAACAGCCTTCACGTTAAATTTGCCGATGAAGCTGTATGTATAGGCCCGCCTGCAAGCAAAGAAAGTTATCTGAAAATTCCATCCATACTCGCTGCCGCAGAAATAACCAATGCAGAAGCTATCCACCCCGGCTACGGTTTTTTGGCCGAAAATGCCGAATTCAGCCGTATTTGCGGTGAGCATGACCTGAAGTTTATTGGCCCTTCTCCGGAGATGATTAGTACCATGGGCGATAAAGCCACCGCTAAAGCAACCATGATCAAGAATAACGTACCTGTTGTTCCGGGCTCAAAAGGAGTTATTGATACCTTAGAAGAGGCAAAAAATGTTGCTGATGAGATCGGTTACCCGGTAATCATTAAAGCTACTGCCGGCGGCGGCGGCCGTGGAATGCGTGTTGTGCATAAAGAGGAAGATTTTAAAAATGCGTACAACACCTGTAAAAACGAAGCTGAGGCTGCCTTTGGTAATCCAGGCGTTTATATCGAGAAGTTTATTGTAAATCCGCGCCATATTGAGATTCAGATCATGGGCGATCAACACGGTAATATTGTTCACCTGGGCGAACGTGAATGCTCGCTGCAAAGGCGCCATCAAAAAATTCTTGAGGAGGCACCCTCACCGGTAATGACACCCGAGGTTCGTGAAAAAATGGGTACCGCTGCAATAAATGCAGGTAAGGCCATTAATTATGAAGGAGCCGGAACTGTAGAGTTCATCGTGGATAAAGATCTGAACTTCTACTTTATGGAGATGAACACCCGTATTCAGGTAGAGCACCCTGTAACTGAAGAAATTACCTTTTGCGATCTTGTGAAGGAGCAGATAATTGCTGCATCTGGCGGGAAAATCAGTACAAAACCGTTAAAGATGCGTGGCCATGCCATTGAGTGCAGAATCAACGCAGAAGATCCTGCTAAGAATTTCCGTCCATCCGCGGGCACAATTACCACGTTCAATATTCCCGGCGGACGCAGTGTGCGCGTGGATACGCATGCCTATTCAGGTTATACCATTCCGCCAAATTACGACTCAATGATTGCCAAATTGATTGTTAGCGCACCAACCCGTGAGGAAGCCATCCAGCGGATGAAGCGGGCACTCGAAGAGTTTGTGATTGAAGGAGTAAAAACGTCTATCCCTTACCATCAGCAGCTGATGGACGATCCCGGGTTTTTAAAGGGTGAGTTTAACACACAATATCTTGAGACAACATTTAAATACAATCCAGAATTAAGCGAATAACCAATTTATGAATTTACCCGATGATTTAAAGTACACCAAAGAGCACGAGTGGGTTCGTGATAATGGCGATGGAACCGTAACCGTGGGCATTACAGATTTTGCCCAGGGCGAGCTTGGTGATATTGTTTTTGTTGAGCTTGAACCTGAAGGGTCTGAATTTGAACAAGATGATGTTTTCGGTACTGTTGAAGCAGTAAAAACGGTTTCAGAACTGTTTAGCCCTGTTAGCGGAGAGATCATTGAAATTAACGAGTTGCTGGAAGACGATCCCGAGCTCGTAAATAACGATCCTTACGGCGACGGCTGGATGGTTAAAATTAAAGTTAGTGATTCTTCTGAACTCGATACCTTGCTTTCAGTTGATGATTACAAGGAGCTGGTTAACTGAGTCTGTAATTCATCAACCAGACTTCCAGATATGATAACTATGCCTGATCTCCCACATGCATCCGGGAGATCATGTTTTATTCTCATCAATCAGCCGGTTTTTAACTTATCGGCAAACATCAAATAAGTGTACGTTATGCAAACTCATCACGATGAGTGGATTCTCATTCTTGATTTCGGGTCTCAATATACTCAACTGATTGCCCGGCGGGTTCGGGAGCTCAATGTTTATTGCGAAATCCATCCGTACAACACCCCTGTTGATACATTCTCAGCTTCACCACCAAATGGCATTATTCTTTCGGGAGGTCCCAAGAGCGTTTACGATGATGACGCACCGGAACTGAATCTTGATTATCTGAATCTGGATCTGCCGGTTTTAGGTATATGTTACGGCCTGCAATCACTTGCACACACCATATCAAGAGGGGCTGTTGCAAAAGCTGAAAAACGGGAATTTGGAAGGGCAAAGCTCATTATTGATGATCACTCCGATCTGTTCAAGAATATTTCGGATAACATAGTAGTTTGGATGAGCCATGGAGATCACATCAAACAGCTTCCTGAACCATACAAAACTATTGCACATACATCAAACGCACCGGTAGCTGCTGTACGGCACGAGCAGAAACCAATTTTTGGTGTCCAGTTTCATCCGGAAGTGGTTCACACTGATGAGGGGGGTGAAATACTCAAAAATTTTGTGACAGATATCGCCGGATGTGACGGCACATGGACCCCTGCTTCGTTTGTTGAAACAGAAATTGAAGCAATCCGGCAAAAAGTGGGTGATGATAAAGTTATCTGCGGCCTGTCCGGCGGCGTTGATTCAACAGTGGTGGCAACACTTATTCATAAAGCCATTGGTGATCAGCTTCTCTGCATTTTTGTGGATAATGGCCTTCTCAGAAAAAATGAGTACACCGAAGTGCTCGAAACATACAAAAAGCATCTTAAGCTGCCTGTTCAAGGCGTTGATGCATCCGGCCTTTTCCTGGATAACCTTGAAGGTGTTTCAGATCCCGAAGAGAAGCGTAAAATTATAGGCAATACCTTTATCGATGTGTTTGATGAGGCCGTATCAAACCAAAAAGGGTTTAAGTACCTGGCACAGGGAACCCTCTACCCCGATGTAATTGAGAGCGTTTCGTTCAAAGGCCCATCAGCAACTATTAAATCCCATCACAATGTTGGCGGGCTTCCGGCTAAAATGAATCTCAAACTTCTTGAACCGGTTCGGGAGCTTTTCAAAGATGAAGTACGCAGAGTTGGCAGGGAACTTGGAATTCCAGAAAGTTTCATCGGCAGACACCCTTTCCCCGGCCCCGGTATGGGTATTCGCGTTTTGGGCGGGCTGAGCAGATCCAAGCTCGACCTTCTCAGGGAAGCAGATGCAATCTTTATTCAGTCTCTGAGAGATCATGGGCTGTATGACGAGGTTTGGCAGGCACTCGCTGTCCTGCTGCCGGTTCAATCGGTAGGTGTTATGGGTGATGAACGCACATACGAATATACCGTGGCACTGAGGGCTGTGACCAGTGTTGACGGGATGACAGCCGACTGGGCACACTTACCGTATGATTTTCTTGCTGAGGTGAGTAACCGCATTATCAATGAAGTGCGTGGTGTAAATCGTGTTGTTTATGACGTAAGCTCAAAACCACCTGCAACTATTGAATGGGAGTAATAGGGAACTAACATTGGCCGTTTGTCTATACCAGTTGTAAATCACTCTTTTCTAATATTATGAAACAGATTTTGCTCGTTTTACTGCTGTCTCTATTTGCAGCTGCAGCCGTTGGTGCTCAAAATTTCAATGAGGCCGTAAATCTATACAACGATGAGCAATTTGAGCAGGCCCTGGAGATTTTTACCCAGCTTGATGACGACAGATCACTACTCTTTACAGGAAAAACCCTTCTTGCACTCTCCAAGTATAATTCTGCAAACGAGTATCTCTACCGGGCTGCTGAAAGCAGAAACGAAGCCATTCAGGAAGAGGCACTCTACTCGTTAGCTCTTTCGCACTTTGAATTAAAGAATTATGCGTTCGGCCTCTCATACCTCTACCAAACCGTACAGAGTAACAATCTCTCCGGTTTACGTCAGGATGCCCGGAGGTTTTACGTTGATATCCTCAATTTCCTGAGTGAGCGAGAGCGGTTTGAAACCCTGCAACAGCTCGATAACTCTAACATCCGGTTTGATCTGGTGAACAGATCCAGGTCTTACTTGCAGCCGGCTCGGTTCCAAGATCTTGTTCAGCAATTCAAACGTTTAACCACCAATGCGGCCGTTCTTGAACGCATTGAGAATGAACTGGAAACTACATCACCAATCCAAACATTTGTGCATGCTTTTCCTGAAGCACCTATAGGGAAAGTGTACAATGTGGGTGTCATTTTACCAACGTTTGATGAGAACGATCCAGACTTTACCATTCCAAGAAATCTCTATTTCGGAATGCTGATCGCCGCCGACGAATTTAATAGCAGAAATACCGACCAAAAAGTACAACTCTTTTTCAGAAATTCGCACGAACATCCCGATTCATCTGCGGCTGCTTTCAGAAACCTTGCCGAATCCAAGCGAATTGATGCGGTAATAGGGCCCTTATTTTCTGAACCTGCATTGAGAATGGCGTATGTTGCTGATGAGCTGAACATACCCATGCTACCCCCTCTTGCAAACTCTGATAATTTGAACAGAGCTTTTGATTTTACATTCCAGATTAATCCTACTTTACGAATCCATGGAAAAATGATGGCTCGCTATGCTGTAGAGGAACTTGGTTTGCAGGAGATTGCCATTATGATTGAGGAAGATGATCCGGGCAGGACGGCCGCAATTGCCTTCCGCGATGAAGCCAGGCAGCTGGGTGCGAACATTACCTATTTTATTGAAGAGAACTTTGCCGTTCGCGGGTATGATATTTCTGAATTTACGGAAGTATTTACGATGGACGAAGAACTTGCCGATTCTCTCGGTTATCTTCCATCTGAAGCCATTTATGCACCGTTTTCAGGGCAGGCTTCCGTAACAATGATGAACCTTTTGCTTAACGAGCTTGAAAGTATGAGAAACAATCTTGTTATTCTTGGAATGGAAACATGGGAAAGTGCTACCGTAACAAACTTTCAGCAGAGGTTTTTTGAGATTTACTATTCTCAGGCATTTTCACCATTCTCTGAACGAAATAGCTATCAGTTTTTTTCTGAGGACTTTGAGAACAGATTTGGTTTGCCCCCCGAACGCTTCGCTATTATAGGCTATGATGCCGCCTCCTATCTTTTTCTAAGCCTCGAAACAGCCGGAAATCCGGAATATACTTCACGAGCGTTGAAATCTTTGCCGAAGTTTGAAGGGGTCAATATGCGCATCCATTTTGACGGTGAAAAAGTGAATCAACAGGTATTCATTCAAAAACTTACGGAAAGAGCACGTCAACGTATAGCTGAACCAATAGAGGCCGAGCAGTAGGTCTTTAGGAAGACCTATTGATTTCCAGAGTCTGCATTAGCCCTTTCCCGTTCATCGCGAATTCTCTGCTGTTCGCGTATCCAGCGCCGCCAAACCTCACTTGCTTCTCGGTGCTCCTGAAATGTTCGTGAGAAGTGATGTGTTCCCTCCGGTGTTGCAACCATGTAGAGATAATCGTGCTCTTCGGGATTTAAAACGGATAAAATGGAAGCTAAATCCGGATTGGTAATCGGTCCTGGAGGCAGTCCCTGTATCAAATAGGTGTTGTATGGATGTTCAAACCTGTAGTCTTCAAAAAATAATCTGCGTCGTTCACCAAGTGCATAGGCTACCGTGGGATCTGCCTGTAGCATCATATTTCGGTTAAGACGATTCAGGTAAAGCCCGCTTATTCGTGGTTTTTCGTCACTAAAACGGGCCTCCCACTCTACAATGGATGCAAGTATCAGCACTTCATTCAAAGAGAGGTTATTCGTTTCAAACTCAAAACGGTATCGCTGAACTACAAGACGGTCAAACTCCCTCAATACTCTTTGAATCAATCCTTCGGCCGGGGATGTCCAGAATACTTCATATGTGTTTGGCAACATCCTTGCGAAAAGCTCTTCTCCAGTCAGATTAAATTCAAGGGCCACAGATGAGCTGTCTGTAAAAATGTTGTGAAAATCAGTGCTATCAGCTCGCATTTGATTGCCCAAACTTCGGGATAATCGGGCAACGTCTGTTCCCGGCAGAATGGTAATCCTTGCGGGATCCTGCATACCACGAGCCACAATAGATAAAAAATCACTAAACGATCTGTTTTCATTGATTTCGTACCTGCCCGGCCTGAAAGACCTCCACCCCAATGTATTTCCTGCCCAAATCAAGTGATCCCTGTCGAAATAGACTTCTACCTTTTCAAGTGCATCAGCAAAACCTTCAAGATCCGTTCGTTCATACAATAACAATTCAGCGGGAACTTCAGCTACAATGGCATTTTCACCATGCAGCCTTGTGTAGCGGGAGATAAAAACAAGAATAAAAATGAACCCGAATAGTAGCGTGAGATAGAGTAACTCACGTAACGAAAAGTGGTGCATATCAATCAATTTGTTGAAAACAGACTGACCAAGATAAGAGATAATCACCACAAAGAGCAGAGTTCTCTTGATTTAGTGCACCCATATCTGTTAACTTTTTTTTACGCATAGCACCCCTATTTTACTCTTTGGTGCGCAACAAATTCCACAACTCTTCGTATATTACAGAGATATGAATTTTGGTAACCGAAAGGTACCAAATGCCCTAAAGAACAGTCTCAGGCTTTGATCGGCCTGGGACTTTTTTATTTAATTTAGGGTGCAGCACATCAAAACGTCGGGTTTAATCGCAGCCAGAGTGTTGGTGAAGAGTCAAATGTTTTGAGCGGCCAGGCGAGCTCAAGCCGGAAAACACCCGAACCGATACCAAATCCGGCATCATGCTGTAAATCTGCAAATGAGAAATCAGAGAAGCTGTTTGAGGCATCGTTTTGTGGCATGATAATTGGACCGGGTCCATTTATAAATGTTGGCTGTCTGCTATTAACTGTCGTCCACCCGGAATCGAGAAAGAGCAAAATGTGAAAGTTATAATCCCTTATCCACTCTCCCACGCGGCTTGACGGCCTGCCGAATTGAACTTCCAAATTACTCAATAGCATTCTGTCGCCGGAGAAGATTTTATAGGGTGAACCTCTTAGTGTGCCGATACCACCCAGATAGAAATTCTTAAAGTCGGGTACATCACCTGTAATCAAACCACCCTGTAACCTCCATCGAAGCACGGAGCCCGGTTCAAAATTGTAAAAGAGTGAAGTCTCTGCCCTGTATCTGTTGAACCGATAGTTTTCATCACTTGCTCCATTATCGGCAAGCTCCGCAACAAAGGTACCTGAGGCAGTAAAGTGGTTTGTGATAAGTGTTCTTCTTGGATTAAATGAAAGTGAAAAGCTGTAGATATCGAGATCTATCTCATCAGAAAACAAATCTATAGCCGGATTTGGCCTGTAAGTAGATGAGAAGCCAAACATACTATAGCTCGTTTTCTGTTCGAGCGATGAAAACGTTGATCGGTTGAATGAAAATGCTCCTTCCAGCCAGCGGTTCGAACGAATTGCAGTATAAACACCGAACCCTTCCATCTGGTAATAATCGAGAAAATCATAACTTGCCAGAAAGGCTGTAAGTGATGTTTCTGAGAGGCCTGCTCTTTGAAAATCATCTGTTGCTGTAGCATTGTAAAATTCAAACCCTACCATAAAACGATTGCGGCTGCCAATCAATTTTTCAAGGCCAATGGAATAATCCCATCGTCTTGATGCCGTTCCGTAACCTATCATTCCATGCAGGTTTACCTGCGGAATGTTCAAAAATGAACTTCTCCTATGCCACTGCATTCTCTCCTCTTTAATCCCAAAGAAGAGGCCATTAACCCTGTTAAAGTGGAAGTTTGAGAGATTTGGATATTGGCTGTAGAGTGCATTACTGAAGTAAGGGCCTGCATCGAGGGTGCCGCCTAAATCCAGGCCGGTTACGGAAAGTCTGCGTACTGCCCTTGAAAACTCTGTGGATTCGGTTGCCGTGGGTTGCACTTCTTCTTCAGCTTCAGAGATTCCCAGCAACTCTGGTATAGATTTAGAAAAGATCGGGTCGCGCTTAAAAGGGTCTTCATCATCAGTTTGCTGGGCAAAAGCAAACAAGGGGAATGAAACTATCAGAATGATAAACAGTATAGACTTTCGCATAGGTACACAATTTTATATGAGTACGATTCAGTACAAAAACAGTTACAGTTTTGAGTTATATTTTTTCCCCGTTGCTGAACTTTCAAATTTTACAGCAAGCAGTGTTACATCATCCTCCGGGTCTGTTGCGGGAGACCAGGAATGTATCAACTTCTTCAGCTCATTAATAATATTCTCAGTACACAAGTCTGCCGCATTCAGTAAAACATCTTCAATTGGCTTTTCACCAAGCATTTCCCGGTTTTGATTAAAAAGTTCGGGAAGGCCATCGCTCATCATCAGCAAAATATCACCACTGCAAAGTTCTGTCTGAACGTTTTGATAGGGATAATCCACACTGCTGCCAAGTGGCAAACCCTTTATGGTAATTTTTTCAACGGATCTGCTTTTTGAGCGATATAGTAACGCAGGCGGCATTCCTGCTGTTGCAATAGTTAGCCGGTTACCGCTGACTTGGGCAATCATCATCCCCATAAACATCATGCGCATGTTCATGTTATATAAACCTTTCGACATGCGTTTAAGCAATGTGCTGCCATCACTTTGATGTACAAGTGAATGAAAATAACTCTTGGCGGCTGCCACCATAATTCCTGCTTTCATTCCGTGCCCGGTTGCATCTCCCAGAGCAAGAACAAGTGTTCCGTCAGTATCAACACTGTAATCGTAATAATCACCGCCCACCTCGGTGGCTGTTTTCATGTACACAGCAATATCGAAACCCGGTAGCTTTGGCATCTCTTTGGGCAGCATAGAAAGCTGAAGAGCCCTGGCTTCCTCAAGTTCGTTGGTTTTTCTGTCGTTTTCTGCCTGCAGAAGCCTCTTCTCAATTTCCCTCTCTTTTGAAAGCCTCTCCTGCTCTATTCTTTTTTCTGACAAGATTTTTATCTCATTCAGCCTGGCCTGAAGATTCTTCTGTGTTTGTGCTACATTTCTCGACAAAAAGATCGACATCGACAGTACCAAAGCCCCCGAACCCGCCATGTTTGCCATTTGAATACTGCCCGAGAGAAAATTAAAATTGATCAAAATAGCATAGATAATAGCTCCAATAAAAATTAGCAGTCCGGTTCCCAGTACCCACGCATGCTGTCTGTTTTTGTAAAACATCATCAAAAGAGAACGAAGAATTTCAACCACAAATACCAGTACAGCAAGCTCTCTAAGCCACACAAGCTGTTCAGGGAAATTCCATATCAGCAGGCTAACCACAATCCCGAACAGAACAAGAGAGTTTGAATAGATTGAGTTGAACATCCTGTCAATACTGTGTGTAAAGCGTACAGCGAATGTTAAAACAAGAACTTCACTTACAACCAGCGAACGGATAAAGAACAGCGTTTCCATAGTGTTATCAACCAGCTCTGCCCGATAGTAGAGGTAACTGAATATGCCCAGAAATGCCACGAAAATGGCGAAGTACAGATTTCGTTTTTCGCCGGGATAAAAAAGAAAAAGCAGCAGATGAATCAAAGAGAATGCCATAAGCAAGCCAATGTAGAACATATTACTGCTGGTCCAGTTCGCGAGATAATTGATATTCCGGTGCTGGTGTACCGACCAGTCTCCCAGCAGAAAACGAAAGCCGTTATAACCCATCAGGCGCCCGGTCAGGGCGTAGTCCGGATTGATGAACCGCACGGCCATTGTCTGGATTTCATCCCCGTTAAACACAATGGGTACAGGCATATTGCTGTTATAACTTCTTACTTCGGTGGGGTCAACAGAAAACTCGCCAAGTTCGTAGATCTTTTCTCCATTCAGGTAGATCTCGGAAGCACCGAGATGGCGGTCAACAATAAGGGCAATTGGCTTGCCTGAAAGCTCTTCTGCAACCTGAAAATCTTTTCTGAACCACCCTATTCCTTCAAAATCTAAAAAGCTAAGATCTGCTTCAATCAAATTGGTGCTGATGGTTATCCAGTCGCTGTCATCATATTGCTGTGCTGCACGTTCCGGATCATCACCCGCTTTAAATTTCCACCGATCCTGTATAAATATGATGCTCTCTTCATTCAGCATGGCATCAGGCGAAATAATTTCGAGTGCATCCGTTGATTGGAAAAACGAATCCTGAGCTGCCAGTTTGCCGGCAAACAGTGTTAGTATAACCCCGATAAATACGATTCGAGAGTTTCCGCTCACAAATGTACCTTTTAATATTTTTCTGAAACCCGGATTGTACCAGAAACCGTAGCCATCTGAACAGGTATATCTCCACCACGAAGAATGATATTTCGTTCATTACGATCCTGGGTTTGTCGTGAGATAGAGGTCTGCTGAACCCCGCCTAAATCGAACCGAAGTGCTCTTCCCATAATGATGTAGCCGTATTCCTGAGGAATTGCAAGGTGCACATCTCCGCTCACCGTTTCGAGGTAAATACCGCTGTTTACATCCGTAAAATCTGTGATGATATCACCGCTTGTAGTAGCTGCAGCAAGATCACCACTGAGTTTTTCAACAAAAATATTACCGGATGTTGATCTTACCCTCACCTCACCTTCGTTGTTGGCAATATTGATATCTCCGGTAACTGTTTTCGCCAAAATGGTTCCCGAAAGGTTTCGAAGATCCAGATTCCCGGTTGAGGATATCACTCTCACCTCGCCGTTTGAATCACTCACAGAGATATCGCCGTTCTGGTTCTGTAGGAAATGTTTACCATCCGCTCCTTCAAGTAGTATGTTGCCGTTAATGCTGCGCAGATCGGTGGATGCATCTGCCGGAATCTGTACCACAAAGTTGAACCGGATATCGCCTCTGCGGGATGAACCTCCCCGGCTTCGATCCTCGACAGATGCAATGATATTATTGCCTCTCTTCTGAAGAATGATTCTGAAGTTATCGAGATTTCTGGTACCCGACCATAATGAAAAACTACGCTCTACAAAAAGATCAACCTGAACACCGTTTATCGCGGCATTCTGAAAAACTTCGATATTTCCGTTGATGGTTTTTACAGTTACGTTTGGGGAGCTTTCAGTCGTAAAAAATTCCGACCTGTACGGCTCTGATGTTGCACTCTCTGTGGCCGGCAAAATGATATTCACCGAAGCTTGCCTTGCATCAGCACTACCGAACCAGAGAAGTGAAATTGCGAAAATCTGTGTGAGCTTTTTGATGTGCCTATTCACAACGTTCATATGCAAAATAGTTGATGATATACGTATTCAATTATGTAAGAAGCAAAAATAACATATGCTGCAATCAACTATTCGTACGCCCATATCCGCCGGAAGTTGCAAACCATCCGAATCAATCTAGGTGCCATCAAACTTTCACAAAGATCTCAGGCTTTACGGATTGATGTGAGCAACGATTCTCAGTGGTGCGCCGCTTCCCTCTTTTATTTTCATAGGGAGAGCAACTACATAAGCGCCAAGTGGAGGCAGTAAATGAAGGTTTGCTACATTTTCAAAACCTGGAATGTTTTGTTCGAACAGAATCTGATGACTTTCAAAAAGCTGAGACTGCCCATAATCAAGCGATGGGGTATCTAACCCAACTGCTTTAATAGTTCGGTTCTCAACAAGCCATGTTGCAGTTTCCGGATGAATTCCTGGAAAACTCAGTTCGGCAACGCCTTCCTCCCCTCTTTTGGCAGTTCCGAGATACTGTTCAGCATCCGGCCAGTATGCTCCCATGCCTGTGAAAAATAACAGAATGGTTCCATCGGCAATCTCTCCATGTTCAGACTCCCAGTTTTCTATATCGGATATTTTAATTTCATAATCCCTGTTTTCAGTAACCTGTGCGGTAACATCAATTACAGCTGCCCTTCCGGTAAGCTGATCTAAACTCAATTGGTCCACTGTTTTTCTATTTTCATAGAAATGAATCGGGGCATCAAGATGTGTACCGCCATGCTCAGCGGTGCAGAATTCAAAAGATTCGTAATAAAATCCACCGTCAGTAATCCCTACAAAGACGGTATCAATCTTAAATGTGCTGGATGTGGGCCAGAAAAGTGTTTCGTCGGAATATTCATGTGTTAAGTCAACCCAGGTGCCATCTTCCCACTCAAATGATGTATCGTTTGAGCAGGAGAGAAACAGTATACTTAGAATGAGAAGCAGCGGTATTTTTTTAGTCATACTTGGTTGAATTTGATGCACCTCAGAAATAAATCATTATCCGCTTAAACAACAAATCAATTATGATGATTTAAACCCTGCTGAAAATCAAAACCTGACGGCTGCTGGAATATTCGCAATCCAAATTCCGGTGCCACAGCAATTAAATGGTCAAAAATATCTGCCTGAATCGCTTCATATTCTGCCCAAGCAATGGTGTCGGTAAACAGATAAACTTGAAGCGGAAGCCCTCGTTCAGTGGGTTCGAGCTGGCGTACCAGCATCAAAAGATTTTTATTTGACCGGGGGTGCTTTTTCAGATATTCAATTATGTAGGCTCGATAGGTACCGATGTTTGTCAGCCAGCGTCCATTGGTCAGCGTAGAGCGGCTGTCTTTAAGATGCTTGATGTTGTACGTATTTACATCATCCATCTTTTTTGAAATGTAATCTTGCAGCAGGTGAGATGTGCGTAATCGCTCAATCTCATTCCAGGATAGAAACCGTATACTCGATATATCGATATTAAGAGAACGCATAATTCTCCTTCCGCCCGATTCCTGCATGCCCCTCCAGTTTCTGAAACTGTGATCCAAAAATTTATGGGTGGGAATTACGGTGATGGTTTTATCCCAGTTCTGCACTCGAACGGTGTTCAGGGCTATATCAATCACATCACCATCTGCACCGAAGTTGGGCATCTCAATCCAGTCTCCCACACGGATCAGATCGTTATTGGTAAGCTGAACACTTGCTACCAATGAAAGCAGTGTATCCCTGAAAAGCAGCAGTATAATGGCCATAATGGCACCAATACCGCTCAGAAAGAACCAAGGGGATTTATCCGCCAGACTGGAGATGATAAAAAAACCGGCAAGCACATAAATCACAACTTTACCGAGCTGTATGTAACTCTTGATTGGTGTTTTATTCTCCTGAGGCCTCATCAAATAGAGTGTGTGGACTGATGAGAGAAATGCATCGAACACCCTGGCGCCAACCAAAATCATTGTTGCAGCTGCAATTCGAATTACAAACTCCGTGAGCATGGAGTGCATTTCGGGGAAAAGGCCAAGCCCGTTATAAATAATCTGCAACGGCACGATGAAGAGTGCACGCTGCGGCAGCTTATGCTTCAATATTACCGCATACCATTCGGTAGTGGTTTTTTCATCAAGCTTGTGGAGCAGTTTGATAATCCAGTAGCGAATTATCAGGTGTATTACACCACTTATGAGGAAAATAACAGCCAGTGCAATACCCTCCTGTGCGTAAGGAGTTTGCATTTCGCGGGGCAGAAAACCAACAAGGTTTTCCAGTAACTGATTTTGCAGGAAGTACATCATACTGATTAAGAAAAGACCTCACGCTCTATGGGTGAGGCTAAGATTTTATTTATAAATTCCCTTTATAATTTATATACAAGTTCATCCTATTTCTTGTGACTGAAAAGCTATTTCTGATCGTCTTATTCCAAGAAACTCTCGAGCAGATCTATATGATGAAACTTAACATCGTATAACTTACGGCTTCTTTCAGAAACTTCATCGGAAACATTACCCCAATCTGAAGCACGCTCAAATGCAGAACCTTTTCTGTAGATATTACCTGCGGTTGTAATAAACATCCCGGCTGTTGATACCCGCAATGTTTCGTCTATAACCGAGCCATCCTGATAACTCACTGTACTTACCAATCTGTTTTGTGAATTTATGTGATATTCGAGAGCTCCAAGAAGAGCATTATCTGAGAGCTCACCAACTACATCAAATAAATCCTCTCTCGAATTGGTTATAAACATTGCAGTTGCTTCTCTCTCGCGGTCAAATGAGTAACCACCACCAATGTGATTGAGGAACTGGTACCAGTCATACAGATCTACCTCATCAGATGCAGCAACTGCACCGTTTTCTGTGAATTCAATAGCTGAAGGTAACCCCCACGGTTTTGCGAGGTCAACCACCGCTTCAAACATCGCAGTTGTTCGCTCAAAAATAGTTCGTGAAAGGTTGCGGTCATCTTCATCGCCAAACATGTAGAGCATGTCATACATCGCTTTTTTGCCTCTTATCATGGCACCCACTGCATCAAGGTTCCAAGTTGTTCCATCACCAAAATCGTAGATAGAGAGCCTTTCATCCCACGCATGATCCATGAATTCAGCAATAGATCGGTACATGCCCGTCATCTCTTCGATGCTATAATCGAGCCAGGCCTCAAGTGCAGATTCCATCATTAAGCCCATATTATCTTCACCGGCCGGTTTTGCCCAAATAATCCATGCATATGCGTGGCCATGCACACCACCGAGGCCATAGCTCATACTTTTATGATCTGCGGAACCATCATTGTTTCGAAATGCACCATCTGTGAACACCTCTCTGAACAGATAACGTCCCGGCATAACCATGTAATTGGATACTTCACGTGATAGGCGTTCAAACAAAATCTGGTCATTAAAACGATCTCCCCTATGATGCATATGATAGGAGTAAACGAGGTGAGGATAGATTGAAAGGTCAGCCACACCCGATGGTTCAAAATCATCTTTCATGCTGTGATACGAATAAAACTTCCCGTGTTCGTGAAAAAACAGATCGATCTCACGCACCAAATCGAGCCAAACCTCCGCCCGATGGTTCATCATGTCAGGATACAGATCCGGTTTATAGTTCTCAGCGGCATACTCTGATGGCCTTGAATTACCGGCAATCATAAATACTGCATGTAATAAATTGCTGTAGTCGTTCACAAAGAGTTTATCATCCGGAAAAACCGGGTCGCCATTTTCGGCAATAGCATAAGGAATCAAAACACCCGGGCCGGCAGGCTTTTCCGTAGTTGGTTCTTCTGCTGCGCACCCTGCTGCCAATAGAATCAATGTGATAAACGTGGTAAGTAGAGTAGAGAGGTTCCTCATTTTGAGCTGTTTTAATTATTAAATCTGATTTGATTGTGTCTATCAAAAACAATTTACCCGAAAATTCACACATAAACTTAACTATGATCGGATGATTCTTGAGGTAGAAGAGCGACTTTACACTTCAGGAAGGGCATTTGTTTAATGTAACTTTAGATAACATACTACAGACATCATTATACAAACAAATCTCTTTTATAAAGTATAAGTAATGTTAGGTTAATATGAGTTTTTCAGAAGTTTATATAGCATCTATATGCTCTTAATAACACGCTAATAAAAGTCGGTAAACAGGCTTAGCATTACTTAAAATCCGATATCTTATTCCCTTTCTGCAAGTTCAAGCCAGCGAAGTGTTGCTGCATCAAGCTCATCTTCTGTTTGCTGATATTCAGCAGCTTTTTCCTGAAGTGCTTCATAACCAAGTTCACCGCTATTCATTTCGCTCTCTATTTCTGTTTTCTTTTCTTCCAGCTTTGCTATCTCTTTTTCAAGTTTAGAAAGCTCTTTTTTTTCTGAAAATGAGAGCTTTTTTACAGCCGGTTCTTCTCTATTCTCCACTGGTTTTGATTTTGAGGATTTTGCCTCAGATTTTTGCTCTCTTTTTGACTGTTGCTCCTGCTCAATTTTCATTTCACGGTATTCAGTATAGGTGCCGTGATGATCAAGTATCTCACCCTCCCCTTCAAAAACAAAGTAGTGATCCACAAGCTTGTCCATGAAGAACCGATCGTGAGATACAATAATCAGGCATCCCCCAAAACCTTCAAGAAATGCTTCCAGTTTTTGCAGGGTAAGCAGATCGAGATCGTTTGTTGGCTCATCCAGAATCATGAAGTTGGGATTTTTCATAAGGGTCATCATCAGCCCTAGCCGTCTTTTCTCACCTCCGCTCAATTTCTCTGCCGGTGTGTACTGCATTTCGGGGCTAAACATAAAATGTTCAAGAAATTGTGACGCAGATATTTTACTTCCGTCTGCCAGTTCAATCACCGGGGCAATCTCTTTAATTATATCAATTACCCGCATGCCTTCATCAATGGAAATTCCCTGCTGGCGATAATGGCCAAATACAATCGTTTCTCCCGTGATAATTTCCCCGGAATCCACAGGCACTTCGCCGGTAAGGATATTGAGAAATGTACTTTTACCCGCACCATTTTTTCCGATAATGCCGATTCTCTCCCCTCGATTAAATGAGTAACTGAAATCGTCAAGTATTACCAAATCATCAAATTTCTTATGCAGCTGTTTCACCTGTAAAACCTGCTTGCCCATTCGGCTCATGGAGGTTTCGAGACGCAGTTCACTATCCTGGCTTACATCCTGAACTTTTTTCTTCGTCTCATGGAATGCCTTAATACGGCTTTTTGATTTTGTAGTTCTCGCTTTAGGCCCTCTGCGCATCCACTCCAGCTCTTGTTTATAAAGCTGACCCGCCTTGGCGAGTTCTGTCTGCCGTATGGATTCTCTCTCAGCTCTTTTTTCCAGATAGTACTGGTAGTTACCTTTATGATGAAACAGTTCACCATCGTTCATCTCAATGATATGCGTACAGACCCTGTCGAGGAAATATCTGTCGTGCGTTACCATTAACAGTGTAGTTGTGGATTTTTCGAGATAGGCCTCCAGCCATTCAATCATCTCAACATCCAGGTGGTTGGTGGGTTCATCAAGAATTAACAAATCGGGATCATCGAGTAATACAAAAGCCAGAGCCACCCGTTTTCGCTCACCACCTGAGAGTGTAGAGATAGCCTGATTAAGATTGTGAATATTAAGCACCCCCAGAATCTGCTCCATTCTCTGTTCGTAACCCCAGGCATTTGCAGCATCCATTTTAGCTGTAGCTTTTTCGAATGCGGCAGCCGTTTCATCGTTGTAATTTTCGGCCTGAGCGTTTGCGGCTTCTTCGTAGGCTTGTACAATTCTGCCCATTTCTGAATTACCTTGCGAAATAAACTGATGGATGGTGAGATTCTCATCAAGTTCAGGTTCCTGTGCTAAATATCCGATCTGTACGCCATTTCGAATCATTACTTCACCGGAGTCGGCCGTCTCCTCACCTGCCAAAATCTTCAACAATGTGGATTTTCCCGTTCCATTTTCGGCAATCAATGCGGTTTTTTCGCCTTTGGATATACCGAAAGTGATATTTTCAAATAGCGGTTTTATACCAAAACTTTTGGAGAGAGAGTCTGTAGAAAGATAGGTCATTGATGATTTTTCCTGAAAGATTATGCGTTGAAAGATACCGAATCTTTGAATAAGGTGAGTTTGTGATACAAGGATTAACCGGGTTCCAAACTAACATTAAATATGGATAGTACTGTTATTTCAGTCGGTATTAATCTTAGTTCATGTGGCTGTGAGAAAAAAGATAACCAAGGAGAAGGCTTCTGTATAACTACCACAAAGAATCGAAGTCACAATGTTGCACGACATACTATGAAAACGAAGAGTTTCGATAAGACTGAGAAAACGAAACATAAAAGTGAGTTTTCCACTTCATTCATCACTCCCGGCAAACTATGCCGGAGCCTGCAATGCGCCCGAAATAACATTCTGTTAGTGGTCACTATAAATAGCTAAAGACTATTGATTAAAGAGATACCCAAAGAACCAGAACCGATTAATCAATACGTTTTAGGGCTGCTGAAACGATCGATCTCATCTTTTCGAAGGCCTCTGTGCTTGGTCTTTCGACCGCCCATCCTCTTTCTCCACATTTTAAAGGATGAAGGCTTCATTTCGGCCCTCATTAATTGTATAACTGATTTCTCATCCAGCCCAAATTGCTGTTCAATTGCTTCGAATGGCGTGCGATCTTCCCATGCCATCTCTATAATTCGGCTGATTTCCGGTTTCCCTAATTTATCCATGCTTTGTAAACATATTGAAACACTGCTTCGTTTATCCATTAGTTGAAGCCGTTTGATTTTTGAGCTAATCAGTGATTATCCATTCAAACAAATGGGGACCGAACAGGCAGGAATAAGAGATACCGATCTCTTATCTTTCACCAGAAAAATTAAACTTCATGTTTCAATTATACTCCCATAAGGATGAAAAAAAGCATCCCTTCACTTTTGATATTTCTTCTTTTAACACCTGCAGCGTTCGCTCAGATCAGTGCTGAGCTTGATAGCATCACGGTTACCGCATCAAGAATAACATCAACCATTTCCGAAAGCGGCAAAAGCGTATCGGTCATCACACAGGATGAGATCCGCACAATGGCGGTTACCTCGGTTGATGAACTGCTTCGATCTCTGCCTGGTGTAAACATCAACGCAAGGCAGGGATTTGGTGTGCAGGCCGATGTGGGTATTCGCGGCAGTACCTTTTCACAGGTGCTATTTATGCTGGATAATGTTCCGCTGAATGATCCGCTCACGGCACATTTCAATACAAATATTCCGGTTTCATTATCAGAAATCGGGCAGGTAGAACTGATCAGAGGCCCGGCAAGCACCTCATTTGGTGCCGATGCTGTTGGCGGTGTGGTTCACATCAAAACCAAAATGTATCTGGAACGCGAAGTGAAAACGCAGAGCGGGTTTCTTCGCTATGCCCATACCGACGCCGGCGCCGGACAGAACGGCCTGCAAATGCTGGACAGTGCTGCTGAATTTCAGGCTAACGACTGGAGATTCAGTGCCTCTTTTCGAGCAAGCAGCTCCGACGGCGAACGCTTTGATAACCCGGGGTTCAGGGAGGGAATAACCGATCAGCAAAACTACAACAGCTATTTCTCGTTGTTTAATACCAGTGCAGCCGTATCCCGCAGGTTCGGAGAAAATTGGGCATGGTATGCACGTGGCGGCTACGATTACCGGGATTTTGATGCCCGCTACTTCTACACGCGAAGCATTTTCGATGAATCTGTGGAAGAGATCACAAATCGCTGGGCGCTAACCTCCCTTAATTACAGCAGAGGCAGCCACAGAACAGAGTTTAATGCTTCGTATAGAGTTGTTGATGATGTGTTCGATTTTAACCCTGCAATTGCCCCCGCCAATGAGCACACAACCGATTTATTTTTTCTGAACCTTTCCCATCAATATGAATTTGATGCAGCACGATTTCAATTTCTCGGCACCGGTTTGAACCGGCTTCGCCTGATGGCAGGTGCTCAGTACCTCGACAAAAGCATTGAAAGTACCGACCGCGGAAACCATCAGGAGGCCATGGGTGGCTTTTATCTGATTGGCTCTGCAAGATGGAGTGGCGGGCTGAGCATCACATCCAGTTTACGCCTTCAGTTTGATGCAACCGGAACTGCTGATCTGCTGCCACAACTGAGTGCAGCTTATAATTTTGAGACAATCACACTTCGAAGTTCAATAGGTCAGGCAGTTCGCACGGGCGATTTTACCGAGCGCTACATCTCATCCGCCCTGCCAAATCTAACCCCGCTCAGGAACATTGGCAATCCTGATCTAAAACCTGAAAAATCTCTAACAGTTGATGCCGGTTTTGATTGGTCACCGCTGCCTCAAATCACCTTCTCTCCAACCTTTTTCTACAGATCTTCAAGTAACCTGATTGATTATGCACTTACAAATGCTGATCAAATCACTAATGCGTCAAACCTGCTGCCGGGAGAACACTATTTCTACGCTTCAAATATCTCCGAAAGCAGTACACGGGGAGTAGAGATGTTCTTAAACGGAAATTTCAGAGTTCCGGGAAACCGAACCGTTTCAGCATCCGCCGGTTATACATACATCAAAACTACCAGTGATCAGGAAACTGTTTCAAGATATATCGCTAACCACCCCTCACATCAGGTAAGTTTGTCGGTTGATTACAGAACGCGATTATTCGCCATACAGAGCCAGTCAAACTACAATGTCCGCTCACCTGAGTCGGAAGTCATTGTAGATGGAAATGTGCCTTCCTCCTATTTTAAGACGCACCTGAGGTTTTCCGTATCCCCGTTTGGAGATGGCATTCAATTTTATAGCAGAGTTATCAATCTAACAGATACACAATACCAGGAGATTCTTGGCGCACCTATGCCCGGCAGGTGGGTTATGGGGGGGATTCAGATTTCCATCTAATCCGATCAATATTTCTTACTTGCTGATTTATCTGAACTTTTACAGATTGAAGAATGGCATTTTTTATCAGAAAAGCATTCAGGTCGGGGCCAGTCAGGCTTAATTTATCGAAAGGAGGCCTTGGCCTCTCTGTGGGTATTACCGGTGCCCGGCTTGGGCTTAACAGACGGGGAGCATACGTTTATGGCGGCAGGCACGGACTTTACTACAGAAAGCAGCTGGGCTCAGCTTCCGGTAAGAGATCTTCCAAAGCGCATCATCAAGGGCAACAAACCGAACAGAAACAGCAGGTTACAACAGATCTTTTTACCGATACGGGAACCACTTTCACACCTATTTTCAGTGGATTAAAAACGTATCCCTATCCCGATCTTCAGAAAAAAAGAGGTTGGTTCAGTCATCCCTTTCTGATAATTACCTTGCTGACCATAGCCGCAGTTGGTGTTGTTCTAGACAATATTTATCTATGGGGAGTTGTGATGATACTGCTCACAATTGTACTGGCATTATGGATAAGGGATTACCGGTGGAAACAACGAGGTAAATATCTCGTTGAACAGTTTTCTGATCGTTTCGAACGCTCACCGAAATCTGTGGATGCGCAAGAGATCAAACAGTATGTTGAACATGCTCCGACTAACCATGCTGAACACTTTTTAGGAGATCTCTACACGATACTTCTTCAGGTTTCGGTTGAACATCCGGATGAGGAGCATATCTCCGTTTTTAATGATGTTGAACATGTTATTTCGATTTCATCTACTGTCAAAAATCGAATTAAACGCGCATTACTCTCTCAGGCTCTGGATAAAGTACTTGAGGATCATCTGCTGAGTGAAGAGGAAGAATATCAGATGAGGAATCTGGTTCAAAAATTGAACCTGCCGGAAGATTTTGCCCGAGAAGAACTGAACTATCTCGCTATAGCATCTGATATCAGAAAAGAGATCGAGTCTCCATTGAAAGAAATTGAAGCACCCATTCCGCTGGTAAGGGGTGAACGCTGTTTTGCCGTTTTCGATGATGCCCGCCTGCTTGAAGAACGTGTATTAAATCGTTTTCAGAGAAATCTTGTGCAGTACAGGGAGCTTGGTTTTGAAATACAGCTGAGTGGAACATTAACAGTAACCGATCGAAGGCTCGTGTTGATCGGCCGCGGATCAAGAGAGTACAGGCTCATTCGTATTGCAGATATTATTACTGATCTTGAAGCGAATGTCATTGAACTGATTCTCACAAATCGAAAGAATCCCGTATTTATCACACATTCTAAAATTTTACTTTTGGCTTCACGAATAGAAAAAGTACGTTCAGCATTTATTTAATTTGATTTCGAAATATGCATTTATTGAAGATGTTTCCCCTCCTTTTCAAGTCTCTTTTAATCCCGATCTTTTGGGGAAGGGGGTGGTTAAAGAGCTTAAAACAGGTTTATAAGTTGAATAATTAGCTAGCATATTTTTTCAACCACCCCTAAATTCAATAACTATTTATCGAACTTGCGTTATTATAAAAGCTGATGATTGAGGTTCACTTTCCATTCTAAAAGCGATACCTTTTTGAAAAAAATAATTCAGCTTACAGAAGGATGAAAAACCCACTCTCTTCAGATTTTGTCATTGGATTTTTAGGCGCAGGACAACTGGCACGTATGTCGGCATTGCAGGCTTTCCGATTTGGAATACAGGTTGCTGTTTTTTCCGATCGTCCGGAAAGTGAACCTGTTCAATTCATGACTCCCCACTCCGTCTCAGGATCATTTGATGATGTAGAATCGATGCTTGATTTTGCAAAAAAATGTGATGTGATAACACTTGAAAATGAGTTTATTGACTCCACAATACTTGAGGAATTACGTAAAAGATCCGGAACGCCCATCTTTCCTTCACCTGAAAGTTTCAGGTTGATCGAAAATAAATTAATTGAAAAACAGACATTCGAAGCTGCAGGGATTCCGGTAACACCGTATCAGCTGATCAGTAAAAAAGAAGATTTATTTCAGTTTGGTGAAGAGCATGGCTGGCCCTATCTGCTTAAATCATCAAAAGGCGGATATGATGGTTACGGAAATGAAACCGTAAAAAATGCAGAGGACGCTGAGCATGCATTCAAAAAGCTTGGCGGAGAAAAGGGTCATGATATATTGGCTGAGGCATTTGCAGATTTCACTCATGAACTTGCCGTTCAGGTAGCCCGTAATGAAACAGGCTATGTCGTTTATCCCTGCTGTGAAACCGTTCAAAAAAATCATATCTGTGTGGCTGTAAAGTCGCCTGCTCCGGTATCTGAAGAGATCCAACAACAGGCGAAGGAACTTGCTCTTAAAGCCACTGAAGCCATTGATGGAAAGGGCATTTTTGCTTTTGAATTTTTCCTCACAACAGATGGTAAATTACTTCTTAATGAATCGGCCCCAAGGCCGCACAATTCCGGACACTATACGATTGAGGGGTGTATTACATCTCAGTTTGAGAATCACGTGCGCGCTGTTTGCGGTTTGCCCTTAGGCAGCAGTGAGATGATAAAACAGGCTGTAGCTATGATCAATCTTTTGGGAACGCATAACCGTAATGCAGTTACAGAGCATGCTGGAAGTGCAATATCGGAAGCGAACGGACATCTTCACTCGTATGGAAAGATCTCCTCTAAAAAGGGGCGTAAAATGGCACACTACACCCTTCTCGGGGATGATCTTGAGGAAACTTACAATCGTGCGATACAGCTTACCGAAGGGATAGAGATTTAACTGAATCGTGGTTTAAAAGCTTGCTGGCAGGAGCGTCACCCGCTGCCTAACTGGCGCGAGCGTCTCGCTCGTGACCTGCCATACTTTATCAAATCCGTGTAAAAAAGCAATCACAAGCGGGGTGTTTGTGCCGGTTTCAGTACAGATCAGTGTGCATCGAGCCAGTTCTCGGCAAGTCCCATCTCTACATCAAGAGGTACAGAGAGCTCAAACGCATTTTCCATCATCTCTTTTATTTTGAATGGCACCGTTTCTGCTTCTGATTCCTCAATTTCGAAAATCAATTCATCATGAACCTGCAACAGCATTCGCGACTTAAGGTTTTCGCTTCGTAAGTACTCATGAATGTTAATCATTGCCAGTTTGATGATATCTGCAGCCGTACCCTGAATGGGCATATTGATAGCCGTTCGCTCGGCAAAACCGCGGATATTCCAGTTACCGGAATTGATATCAGGAATGTATCGCCGCCGCCCCATCAATGTGGCCACATAGCCGTTCTCTTTTGCAAACTGAACGGTTTCATCGATATAGGTTTTGATTCCCGGAAAACGCTCAAAGTACTGATCGATCATCTCCTTGCCTTCGGTGTTGCTGATTCCAAGCCTCGATGCAAGGCCGTAGGCACTTACACCGTAGGGAATTCCAAAATTCACCTCTTTCGCTTTCCTGCGATGATTCGGATCTACATCCCCAAGTGTTTTCAGATCAAATATCTCTTTGGCAGTTCTGGCATGAATATCTTCACCATTTTTGAACGCCTCTATCATATTCTCATCTCCCGAAATAGAGGCAATCACTCGAAGTTCCACCTGCGAATAGTCGGCAGCAAGCATCTTATAGCCTTCTGCTGGCACAAACGCTTTTCGTATTTCCCGGCCCCGGGCTGTACGAATCGGGATATTTTGTAGGTTTGGATTGGACGATGAGAGTCTTCCTGTGGCTGCTACGGTCTGGTTATAGTCAGTGTGAATTCTACCGGACTCCGGGTTGATTAGTTTCGGAAGTGCGTCCACATAAGTTGATCGTAATTTACTGAGACTCCGGTAATCCAGTATAAGTGATGGCACCTCGTACTCACCTGCAAGTTTTGAGAGCACATCTTCTGAGGTTGAATACTGTCCCGTTTTTGTCTTTTTTCCAGCCGGAAGTTTCATTTTTTCGAACAGAATATGCCCAAGCTGCTGAGGTGAATTCAGATTAAACTCCTCTTCAGTGATCTTAAAAATCTGCTCTTCAAGGGCAATCAGATCTTCAGTAAGCTCTTTCGAAAATTGGGCAAGCATCTTTTTATCGATGTAGACACCGGCCAGTTCCATTGCTGCGAGCACATCAATCAATGGAAAATCTACTTTTTCTGAAATCTCAAACAGTTCGTCTTCAACCAGCTTCTCTTGCAAAATTTCAAACAGACGGAATGTGATATCAGCATCTTCACACGCATAATTTTTGATCTCTCGATAGGGAATATCCGCCATGGTTTTTTTCGATCGCCCTTTGCCTATCAATTCATCGATTGGAATCGGTTCGTAATTGAGATACTGTTTTGCAAGAGTATCCATTTTGAGACGTTGTGATGTATCCAGCAGATAGGCGGCAACCATGGTATCAAAAACAGGCCCTTCAATTTGAAATCCGGCACGTTTCAGAACCAGCAAATCAAACTTATAGTTGTGTGCAATTTTTCTCATATCACTATTACTGAATATCGGTTCCAGCAGTTCAGAAACCTTCTCCTGAGGCAATGCATCTTCAACATTTACAGGGATGTAAACAGCCGTTTCAGCTTTGGCACTTAGTGCTATGCCCACAAGTTTTGCGGTGATCGGTTCAGGTGAATCTGTTTCTGTATCGAAACAGAGATCTTTTGCACCTTTAAGCCTGTTCACCACTTCATTGATCTCCTCTTCGGTAACAGCAAGGGCATAATCAACAGCATCACTGTTTAAGGTTCGAGCCTTTTTTTCCTCTTTCACCGGGGCTTCTCCACCTCCAAAAAGGTGGCCCTGGCCTCCCGGCTCTTCACCAAGATATTTTCGGGTTAGCGTGCGGAATTCCATTCGTTTGAAAAAGAGGCCAAGATCTTTCTTTTTGGGGCCTTTCCAGGCAAATTCCCGCCAGTCGGCCACATCGGGCACATCCGTTTTGATGGTTACCATCGTTTTGGCCTGAAGTGCCTGCTCACTGTTTTCCGAAAGCCCTTCGCGATTTCGTTTTGATTTCATGTTCGGGGCATCTTCAATCGCTTTTTCGAGTGAGCCATATTTTTGGATCAGCTTTGGCGCACCTTTTTTGCCGATACCCGGTACCCCCGGGATATTATCCGATGTATCCCCGATGATGGCAAGCACATCGATAACCTGATCAGGGTAAACCCCGAAATAGTCCATCACACCTTCCCTGTCAATCAGGTTGAAGCCACCATTTTTGTTGTCCGGCTTCACCATGGTTATGTGATGATCAACCAGCTGCATAAAATCTTTATCCGGTGTCACCAGAAAAACATCCACATCTTCTGCACTTGCATTAAACGCTATGGTGCCGATGATATCATCCGCCTCATATCCATCCTGCTCGATATTTGAGATCTGAAATCCCTGAAGCATCTCTTTTATCAGCGGAATACCGACCCGGAGTTCATCCGGTTGCGGCGGACGATTGGCTTTGTACTCTTTATCAATTTCGTGGCGAAAGGTAGGTGCATGTGTATCCCATGCCACTGCAATATGTGTTGGTTCTTCTTCTTCAAGTAGTTTTACAAGCGTATTGGCAAAACCCAGAATTGGGCCGGTGGCAATTCCTTCTGAGTTTTTCAGGCGGCTTTTGATGAATGCAAAGTGGGCACGGTAGGCAAGTGCCATACCATCGAGCAGGTAGAGTTTTTTTCTCGACATAGTGGAATTTAGTCAGGTATTTTAATGGCATATTTTCTGAATGGAAGATAGTAAAATCTCTCCGTGGATAAGAATGAAAGTAAGTGAAGCAGAATTCCCGCAAGAAGGAACTTGCTGGCGCGAGTGTATATCCTTGCTGGCGCGAGCGTCTCGCTCGTGACCGAGCCCCGATGCATAACTACTGCCAGGAGAGGACTGCCGCCCGCGTTGGGGCTGACTGCGTTGAGTAGCTCTATCAGCATCGCGCTCTGCACGATGGTATTGCCGGCGCCCCTTTGGAGCTATTTTTTTGGGATGAAAGCACAAGAAGGATGTATGAGATATTTACGTAATGAATATCTGGCGCGAGCGTCTCGCTCGTGACCTATCCTTCTTGTAACCTGCTTAAGATATTCTTACACCGTCTGCAGGCGTTTCAATTCGGCGATCTCTTCTGCCCAGCGGTCTGTATTTGGGGTTTCGAGGATCAGCGGAATCCCATCAAAACGGCTGTCTGCCATTATCCGGAGGAAGGGTGTCCAGCCTATATGGCCATCTCCAAGGCTTTCATGACGATCTACTTTAGTTCCAAGCTCTTTTTTGGAGTCGTTGAGGTGCATGGCAAGTAACTTGTTAAACCCTACAATCTTACCAAACTGCTCAAATGTTTCATTAAACCCGGCTTCCGTTGAAATATCATAACCTGCAGCAAAAGCGTGTGCCGTATCAATACAAACACCTACCCGCTCTTTATCATCAACCTGATCGATAATTTCAGCCAGATGCTCAAAACGAAAGCCCATGTTCGTACCCTGGCCGGCTGTATTTTCAATCACTGCTTTCACAGTATTTGTTTGATCTATGGCTACATTGATCGATTCTGCAATGATGGAGAGACACTCTTTTTCGCTGATTTTGTTGAGATGGCTGCCGGGATGAAAGTTTAAGAGTGTAATGCCCAGCTGTTCACAACGCTGCATCTCATCCAGAAAGGCATCACGTGATTTTTGCAGTTTAGGCTTTTCGGGGTGTCCGAGATTTATAAGATAACTGTCGTGCGGAATAATGGAATCAGCTGAAAAATTATATGCCTTGCAGTTTTCTATAAATGCCTGGATACTTTCATCCGTTAACGGTTTAGCCGACCATTGTCTTTGGTTCTTGGTAAATAGTGCGAAGCCTGTTGCCCCGATTTCGTGTGCCCTGAGAGGTGCATTTTCCACACCTCCTGCCGCGCTTACGTGTGCTCCGATATACTTCATCCTTTTTTTTCAATTTGTTGTGATTTTCGTACAAAATACGAACCCATTAGCAGGCGATGAAGGGATGGTTTGATATTTTTTAAATTTTCAAATGGCAGGGTCAACTTCATACCTTGCCAGATCCTTGCTGCCAGATCCTTGCTGGCGCGAGCGTCTCGCTCGTGACCGAACCCCGATACATTACTATTGCCAGGAGAGGACTGCCGCCCGCGTTGGGGGCTGACTGCGTTGAGGAGCTTTTCAGCATCGCGCTCTGCATGATGGTATTGCCGGCGCTCCTTTGGAGCTGTTTTTTGGGGATGATTGCGATATTTGCAGTAGCTGAACGACTTGGCTAAGATATTGATCCTTGCCAGATCCTTGCTGGCGCGAGCGTCTCGCTCGTGACCGAACCCCGATGCATAACTACTG
>REDS01000158.1 GCA_007693395.1 Balneolaceae bacterium
CACGTTGATTCTCCACGTATCCATTGTAAATGCCGAGCTGTTTGCATCGATATCACTCTCATAACTTTCGAGGATTACGTTATAACGAAGGGCACCGCCAACATGAAGCGATGGTTCATCATCAGATTCTTGCGCAAGCAGGTAATAAGGCAGAAGAGAAATAAAAATTGAACAGAAAAAAATGACTAAAAAGTGAAAAGTATCTTTTTTATTAATCACATTAAGATAGTTAGTTAGCTTTTCAATTGAACTGAAAACCAAAGGCGTAATTCGGAGAATTTCCCAACACAATAATGAATTTAATTATATAATTATTTGCCTAAAGTAATCCGGAAAAATATCTCAATAAGAATGAGCAATAGCAAAAAGAATTATCTCCTGGAATGAACACAACTTATTTATCTATAATTGTTTAAGAAAAGTATCATCTCGACAGCAACAATTGTGGTTGTACAATTTTCAAATAAAATTAGAAAATTAAGTCTATGTTTTTGCACCTTAAAAAAGTGCCTATTATATAGGTTTTGAAGCCTATTTCACTCAAAAATTCAGTTATAAATTGCGGGAATTATTCATCGGAAATTACAATTTAAATCAATAAAAAAGATGAATCTTGTCTGGTTTAGAAACGACCTGAGAACGAAGGATAATCCGGTTCTCAACAGTGCAATTAGCTCGGGTACTACAGCCTGTATTTACTGTTTTAATCTCCGCCAATTTGAGTCAAATCCCTACGGCTTTCCTAAAACGGATTCTCAAAGGGCACGTTTTTTGATTGAGAGTGTAGGAAATCTGAGGAAAAAACTTGATGGAAACTTAATTGTCCGAATTGGGAAACCTGAGGATATAATTCCTGAGTTAATCGAAAAGCATGGATGTACATCTTTATTGTATCAGAAGGAGCATACATCAGAAGAGATATATGTAGAGGAGCAGCTTAAAAATAAGATCAGCCGGCCAATCCATCGGTTTACGGATCAGCTGCTCTATCACCCGGATGACCTGCCATTTTCATTTGATGAACTACCGGATGTATTTACTCAGTTTCGAAAAAAACTCGAAAAATTCGCAGAGGTAAGAGAACCGGTTGAGAAGCCGGTACAATTACCGCTAGAAATTATTGGTTTAGAACCCGGAGAGATACCATCTATACAGGATTTAGGATTAAAAGAACAGCAAACCGACCATCGGTCTGTGATTGCATTCAAAGGTGGTGAAGATGAGGCCTGGAAGAGGTTGGAACACTATTTTTTCGAAACAGATTCGCTTCGGGATTATAAATATACCCGTAATGGACTTCTTGGTGCCAATTACTCCTCTAAATTTTCACCGTGGCTGGCACACGGCTGCATTTCGGCGAGATCGATCTATAAACAGGTAGAATTGTATGAGAAAAAGGTTCACAAAAACGACTCTACCTACTGGATGAAATTTGAACTGATCTGGCGTGACTATTTCAGGTACTCTGCAATGAAGTATGGCAACAAAATTTTTCAGCTTGGTGGTATTCAGCAAAAAGACCTTAAGAAATCAAACGATCCTGAGATTTTTCAAAAATGGGCTGAAGGCAGAACCGGAATCCCGTTTATCGATGCCAATATGCGTGAGCTTAATCAAACCGGATTTATGAGCAACCGCGGGCGCCAGAATGTTGCAAGTTTTCTGGCTCAAAACCTCAATTTCGATTGGCGATGGGGCGCGGCATATTTCGAATCAAAACTAATTGATTACGATGTTTGCAGCAACTGGGGGAACTGGGCTTATAATGCCACGGTGGGACACGATCCGCGAAATCGATATTTCAATATTCTGAATCAGGCCGATCGGTACGACAAAAAAGGGGAGTACGTAAGGCAATGGCTCCCCGAGCTTAAACATGTACCCACTGAATTTATCCATGAACCTCACCGGATGGGCCCGGATCAGCAGAAACTATTTGAAGTAATCATCGGCCGCGATTATCCCGAACCGATGATAGATCTTGAAGAGAGTTATCAGGAGATTCAACGAAGGGGGGATTGACGGGTTTAAGGGACATTGTTCATTTTTAGATGGAACCCATCTTAAACAGGCTGAATTCAACATAATTTATAACCGTATCTCTGATATGGCCTGGCGCAAGCATCCGCTTGTGCCCTTTGTCATCTGCCATCTATTCTTAGTAAAATCAGTAATGAAAGCACTAAGCACTGGTGATGCAGGGCGTTTCATTACATTGCAGAATTAAATCTGGCGATGATCTCATCATTGGTTCCATTGAGCAACAGGGCTCCACTCTCTTCGATGGTGAAGCTTTCAACTTGCTCTAGCAACCGGAGGAATTTGGTTTCGGTGTCAAGTTCATCACAAGCCATTTTTGTAGATGCAATCGGGCTAAATGAAATCCGGTTATCTTCCTCAGCTGTAAATGTGCCAAAAAAATTGTTGCAGCTGCCATTACCGGTCACCCGATTTTCTCCTGAATGAAAAACTATGTGCGGCTCTCTATAGTTTTCAACATGGACCTCTTCACCTTCTAACTCGATCAGTTTCCAGTAGATGTTCAGCAAATCATTGTCGCTTTTATGCAGTATGTAATGGTCCGCTAAATCACCGGTGATTCTGTTCCCATCCAGATCAAGCTGGAACAACCTGTTTTCACCCACAAGATAGAAGGCAGGCTGTTCATCCTCATCCAGACCGGACAAGCGGATGGTATTGCCATCTTCAAGCCAGCTGTAGGTATCCTCAATGGTGAAAACTTCGGAAGATCTGCCGGTGTAAACGGTTCGTTTCACAAAGTTCATCTCACTATCCAGAGTAATTTCGGTTTGAATTCCGGCACAATCTGCACAGGGAAGAATACCCCGGTAGGTGCCGTCTACATCAAGAGCCAGCTGTGATGTGTGCATGTCGGGAGGAGTATCCGAAGAGGGTGATTCTGCCGGCTGCTCACCGGAACTACAGCCCACAACTATACATATGAATAGGGTTGTAAGTGAAAGGATGGTGGTTTTCATAAGTTGCCCTCAAGGTTTATTAAGTCCGTTTATTCAATAGAAGAAATAATAAGATATTCGCAAATAAGAACACACTTTCTTGAAAATGTTCCCATAAAAAAACCCGGCAAGAACCGGGTTTTTTGAAGTATTCATTAAAGTTGTTGCATGATCACTCCTTATCCATATACGGATATCTCCACTCAGTAGGAGCAACGGTAACCTCTTTGATGGCCCGCGCGGATAACCATCGCAGCATGTTCATCACGCTTCCGGCTTTATCGTTAGTGCCCGATTTACGCGAACCTCCAAACGGCTGCTGGTTTACGATAGCACCGGTCGGTTTTTCGTTGATGTAAAAGTTGCCGGCACTCTGCCTGAAACGGTCGGCCATCATCTTCACAACAAAGCGATCTCTCGCAAAAATTGCACCGGTAAGGGCGTAGGGTGAGGTCTCATCACATAGATCCATCGTCTCTTCGAAGTCGGCATCTTTAAAGACATAAATGGTGATGACCGGACCGAAAATCTCCTCCTGCATCGTCTTGAACTTCGGGTTGGAGGTGAGGATCACCGTAGGTTCAATGAAAAATCCTTTGGAATCATTATATCCGCCACCTGCAATGATTTCGGCATCATCGGCCTCTTTCGCATAGTCGATGTAACCTGAAATCTTGTCGAATGCTTTCCGGCTGATGACAGCACCCATAAAGTTTGAAAAATCTTCAACGTCCCCCACTTTAATCTTCGCTACTTCAGGCAGGAATTTTTCTTTGAACTCTCCCCAGATCGATTCCGGAACATACATTCGGGAAGCAGCTGAACATTTTTGCCCCTGGTATTCAAATGCCGCTCTAAGTGCAGCCACCACAAGCTGATCCACATTGGCGCTGTTGTGAGCAAAGATAAAATCCTTGCCGCCCGTTTCTCCCACAATGCGCGGGTAGGTTTTGTAGTTACCGATGTTATTGCCAATGGTTTTCCAGAGATGGTTGAATGTGCCTTCTGAGCCGGTAAAATGGAGTCCGGCAAGATTGGGATTTGCCAGTACGGGATCGCCCACATCGGGTCCATCGCCCGGCAGGAAGTTAATCACACCGTCCGGCAGCCCTGCCTCTTTTAGTATCTGCATGAAAAACCAGTTTGAAAAAACCGACTCTGTTGATGGCTTCCAAAGCGCCACATTTCCACACATAGCCGGGGCCGATGGCAGGTTACCCGCAATCGCTGTGAAGTTGAACGGGCTCACGGCAAAAATAAATCCTTCAAGAGCGCGGTACTCCACACGGTTCCAGGTGCCATCGGGCGAAAACGGCTGCTCTTCCATGATTTTTGCAAGATACCAGGCACCAAACCTCAAAAAGTCAGCCAGCTCACCGGCAGCCTCAATTTCGGCCTGGTAAGGTGTTTTTGACTGGCCCAGCATGGTGGATGCATTCATGGTATCGCGCCACGGACCGGTTACCAGGTCAGCGGCTTTCAGAAATACGGCTACGCGCTCTTCCCACGGTAAATCTGCCCACTCTTTCTGTGCTTCAAGGGCTGCATCAACGGCCATTTTCACCTCTTTTTCACCGCAGAGATGTACGGTGGCCAGCTTATGACCGTGATTGTGCGGCATAATTACATCAGCTGTTCGGCCGGTTTTTACCTCTTTTCCATTGATGATGGCCGGAATTTCGATCACTTCAGACCGAAGTTCTTTCAGGCGTTTTTTGAGCGACTCTCGCTGCGGTGTTCCCGGTGCAAATGAAAAATAGGGTTCGTTTTTTGGTTCCTGGACATTGAAATAGGCGTTTGGCATTGCTTCTCCTCAGTTCGTTCTTTTCTTAGTAATTTTCTTTGGCTCAAAGATAACGGTTTTGATTCGAAATTGAATGGTCAATCGAAATCATCATACTATCAGGCAGAAAACGATTGATTGATTTTACGGGTTTGGTTCCGTTTTTCGGGGTTCGTATCATTCCGCATCAACACACTCAAAACAACAGATACTCATGTTTAAGTTACTGATCATTTTACCATTTCTATTTTCATCCGTACAAACTGCCGATGAACGCCTGCAACTGCTGTTTGATGATCACTGGGAGTACTCACTTCAGACAAACCCGCTCTTTGCTACCGGACAGGGCGACCATCGTTTTAACGACCGCCTCCCCGAAACGAGCCTCGAAGCACTTGACGTACGCTATCGTGAAACGCTCCGTTTTTTGAGCCTGATGGATAATATCGCGAGAGAAGAGTTAAGCGAAGAGAACCGCATCCATTACGATATTTTTAAGATTCAGCTCGAAAACTCTCTTCGTGCGTATGAGAATAACGATCACCTGCTGCCGCTGAACGGATGGTGGGATTACCACGCCACCTTTGCCGATCTGGGCAATCGCGTACCGCTGAATAACCGCACCGATTATGAGAACTACCTGGCCCGCCTGGAGGCTTTCCCGGATTATAACAGTGGTTATCTGGAGAGAATGCAAAGAGGAATAGAGCTTGGATTTGTAAGGCCAAAAGCAGTTTTTGATGATTACCTTGCATCCGTAGCGGCACATCTGGTTGATGAAGCATCGGATAGCCGTCTGTTTGAACCGTTTAAGAATTTCCCCGCATCGATGGATGATGCGCAAAGAGAGAATCTGCGGGAACGGGCTCAATCCGTAATTGGCAGTATTGTGATTCCGGAGTTTGAGAAACTGCACAATTTTCTGCGCGATGAATACATTCCTGATGCCACAGAAACCATCGGCATAACAGAGGTTCCGGGCGGTGAAGAGTACTACCAATATCTGGTTGAAATGTACACCACGATGGAGATCACACCGGAAGAAATCCATCAGACCGGCCTCGATGAAGTGGCCCGCATCCGTACTGAAATGATGGCAATTGTGGAGGATTCCGGCTTTGGTGATGACTTTGACAGTTTTGTGGAGTTTCTTCGAACCGATCCCCAATTCTATGCCGAAACGCCCGAAGAGCTGATGAAAGAGACCGCCTATGTGCTGAAAATGATGGATGGCAAACTTCCGCAGCTCTTTAAAACCCTCCCGAGGCTGCCGTATGGCATTATGGAAATTCCCGATTATCTGGCTCCGCGAACAGCTACGGCCTACTACAGCCGGGGTTCGGCCGATGGAACCCGCGCCGGTTTCTATGCCGTAAATACCTACGATCTGCCCAGTCGTCCGCTTTACGAAGTGGTGGCACTTTCGCTGCACGAAGCCGTGCCCGGCCACCATCTGCAGATTGCCCTGCAGCAGGAATTGGAAGATTTGCCCATGTTCAGAACGGTTGCCGGATTTACAGCATATACAGAGGGGTGGGCACTATACTCCGAAATGCTTGGAGTGGAAGTTGGCATGTACGACGACCCGCTGGTAAATGATCAGAGCAACTTTGGCCGCCTGAGTTATGAGATGTGGCGTGCCCTTCGCCTGGTGGTGGATACCGGCATGCACGCCAAAGGGTGGAGCCGTGACGAAGCGATCGACTATATGGCGGCAAACTCCGCGCTTTCACTACATAACATCCGCTCGGAGGTAAATCGCTACATCTTCTGGCCCGGACAAGCACTGGCCTACAAAATGGGTGAGATCAAAATCCGTGAACTTCGTTCAAAAGCTGAAGAAACACTCGGCGAAGATTTTGACCTGCGCGAATTCCACGATGTGGTACTGCTGAGCGGAGCCGTTCCGCTAAGTGTTCTGGAAGGGAATTTTAAAGTGTGGATTGAGGAGATTATAAGTCATGAAAACTGATAGCTTTATCTCTAATAGCTCAATGAGCTTTTTCTACCCATCTGTATTTAATCACTTGAATCTGTTATCCCCATCACTTACAATGGATGATGCTTAAATCAGGAAGACAAATAGCGCCTGAGTTCATCAGGCTGTTCGTGCTTGAGAAAATTCGCTCGCTGTCGTTAGGGAGAGATCTGCTTTCTGCGGCCATTACATTTATATTTATTGCATTTATCCTGGTATATCTTGCAGGATTCGCACTTTTTTTCGGCGCAATTCTGAAAGACTTTTTTGAGATTCAGGATGTTCCTGCATTTCTAAATGTAGCGGCACTCTATTACCTGCTTGGCGAGCTCTTAACCCGTTTTCTTATGCAAAAGAAGCCTCTTTTTGAGCTACGTAATACTTTGCATCTGCCCGTAAAAAAAACAGGTGTTATTCACTACCTCTTAGCCAGGTCTCTTTTTTCACCATTTTCTTTGCTGGTAGTTATTCTCTTTTTGCCGGTTACAATTACAGAAATTAGCCCTCTCTATGGTTCCATACATGCTGCATACTGGTTAAGCACCCTTCTGTTTTTAAGTTTTGCCATGCATTTTCTGATACTTTTCCTCAAGGAAGTTATAGATGGCAGTTTGATAGGTACCATTACCTTTTTTGGCATTACCATTTCACCTTTTATCCTGCTCTATTTTGGTGTGTTCACCATTGGTGAAATTACAGCTCCTTTTTTTGCACTCTCTTTTTCCGGCCCGGCTTCTATGGTTGCTGCAATCGTGTTTATGAGTATTTGCTACCTGTTGGTACACAATACGTACAGCTCAAAAGCCTATCTGGATAGTGTTAGTAGAAAGGGCATGGATTTTCTGAGTGGAACCCATAAAGACCTGTTCAGCCGTTTTGGTGTAGCGGGTATGTATGCCGATACTGAACTTAAACTTATACTGCGCCATAAGAAAAGCAGGGGTTACCTGATATTATCTCTACTTTTTCTTTTCTATGGCCTTCTCTTTTATAGAAATGAAGGAGGTGGTTTGATTATGGAGGTGCCCGGTTTTTCCCTTTTTATAGGCATAATTATAATTTCCATGTTCTTGCTCAATTACGGCCAGTTTTTTATCAGCTGGAACACAGCTTCATTCGATTATTATATGGTAAAGCATCACGGGCTAGAAGCTCTAATACGCGGAAAAATGTTAGTTGTGAACACAGTTTCAATTTTTTTCTACCTGTTGTCGATGCCCTATATCTATTTTGGTTGGCAGGTATTGCTTTTACACACAGTTGCCCTGCTTTACATTTTGGGTATAGGTGTGCATGTAATTACACGTATTGCAATGTGGCAGCCCAAGCCGATGGATATCAACAAAGGAGCGATGTTTAACTATGAAGGTATAGGGATTGCTCAGTTCTTGATGGGCATTCCTTTTCTCGTACTGCCCTATGTAATCTATGTACCGGTATCCTTTTTATTTGATGCATATACCGCACTAGCTGCAGTTGGACTGTTTGGTATTACGGGGATCATTTTTTATGACAAGATTGTTGCCCGTAATGTGCGGGCACTCCATGCAAACCGTCACATTTTTTCTTCAAGATTCAGGCAAAGCACATGATTGAAATTGTAAATTTGAAAAAAATATATGGGCCTGAGGAAGCCTTAAACATTCAAAAGCTAAGCATTCGAAAATCGGAATGTTTTGGGCTTGTGGGAAACAATGGAGCAGGAAAAACAACCATGTTTCGGTTAATTCTTGATCTGATTCGTGCATCATCCGGCACAGTTTACATTGAGGGTAAAAGTGTATCGCACTCGGAAGAGTGGAAACGTAAAGTTGGCTCCTATCTGGATGAAAACATGTTGCTCTCTTTCCTTACTCCAACAGAATATTTTGAAACGCTGCGAAAGATCTACAACCTCAGCGAACAAGACCTGGAAAATCATCTCAAGAGGTTTGCCCCACTGTTTAACGAAGAAATTCTGGGCAAGAAGAAGTACATTCGCAATCTGTCGAAGGGTAATATCAAAAAAGTAGGTATAGCCGCCGCATTTATAGGGTCACCATCCATCATTTTGCTGGATGAACCGTTTGAAAATCTGGATCCCACATCCCAAAATCGCTTAAAAAAAATGATTGCCGATGAAAACAGAAGAAACGGCACAACGTTTCTAATCTCCAGCCACGATCTTGTACACATAACTGAAATCTGTGACCGGATTGTGCTGCTCGAAAAGGGTCATGTCATTAAAGACCTCAAAGAAGAGAAAGCAGTAATGGCTGCTGAATTGGCTGATTATTTTGATCGTTAATCTCAACCATAAAAACAGCTTTAGTTTTGGCACACAAAGAAGCAAAAGAGTTCACTGTGAAAGGAAAGAAAGTTATCTGCCAGGTCTGCAGCCACGACTAATTTTGGACGCGCAGAACACTGATGAACACCCGAGGCGCCAGCTTTTTCAGTTTCGACTGGCTGAACCGTGATGCCCTCAACAAAATTTGTGACAAATGCGGGTATGTGTTTTGGTTCTACCGGCAGCACCTTGATGAGAAGTAAATTTATTGAACAAACAATTTAAAAAATGAGAATATGAAGAGAGAGATAAAACGAGTACTGCTGTTTACATCTGTTACGGTTTCGGTACTGCTGCTCATCGTAATAACCAATCAACTAATCCAGTTTTCGAATTTACTTGGCGGTATACATCCTCTGCTTGGGCAAGCCTCCCTAATACTCTTTCTGATAATGATTCTGGCGGCTGTGCTTGCACCTGTTTGGCTCTATATTAAACTGCCGGGCCGGTTAATTCCACCCGATTCGGATGAGGGGCCTGAGTTTAATAGATATATCGAAAAGCAATCAAAACGGTTGAACAGCAATCCAATCGTAAAAATGGATAAGGTGAGTGGCCTGGATGATGTAAGAGAAGCGATAAATCAGCTCAATAAAGAGTCCGACAAATCGATCAAACGGACAGCGAATCGGGCATTTATCACCACTGCGATTTCTCAGAACGGCGCGCTGGACGCACTTTTTATTTTGGGACTTCAATTCCGCCTGATCTGGGAAATTGCCCATATCTATGCTCAACGCCCAACAATCAAAGATCTGGGATATCTCTATACCAATGTGATGGTAACTGCATTTATCGCCAGCAGTATCGACGAGGCGGAGTATTATGAAATTGTGGAGGGATCCATGTCGCAGGGTATCGGCTCGTTTGCATCGCTTGTTCCCGGCACTTCCATGGTGATTAACTCTGTAATAACCGGCAGCTCCAATGCATTTCTTACGTTGAGAGTGGGTAAAGTTGCACAGCAGTATTGCGGAACGCTAGTGAAGAAACGGCGGCAGTCCATCCGGAACTCAGCCACCGCTGAAGCTGCCAAAATGCTTGCCGGAATTGTATATGACGGAACCAAGATTGTGGTAAGCCATATTGGTAAAGCTCCGCTCCGGCTCGCTTCCAGGCCATTCCGAAGAGGGAAGAAAGAGGAGTGAGAAAAAGCCTGATTCGTAGTGTGACCCCGCCGGGACTTGAACCCAGATCTAAAGCTTAGGAGGCTATTGTTCTATCCGTTTAACCAACCTATTGGTGAGTGGGATGTTAGCTCCGTTACAGATAAGAGTGAAATGTTTTCAGGCTCTTCATTCAATCAACCGATTGGGGATTGGGATGTAAGTTCAGTTACAGATATGAGTTGGATGTTTAGAAGTTCTCTATTCAACCAACCCATTGGTGAGTGGAATGTACATAATGTAACAGATATGAG
>REDS01000088.1 GCA_007693395.1 Balneolaceae bacterium
AATGGGAAGATGCTACATTTCATTATGTATCCGGTTCACCGTGGCAGCTTTTCAACCCGCTAAGCAGTTTTCTTTTTGGTGATGAAGCCGGTTTTCCGGTTGGATCGCTGCACATGAAAAGTGCCCGAAAAAATCCGCTTACCATCAGCTCCTGGCGAGACCTGCTCGACTTCATTACCAACGAAAACCTCACGTTCGAGCAAAAAATTGATCAGATATCAACCATTTTTGAACATTTTCCTGACAGACAATTTATTATGGTGGGCGATTCAGGCGAGCGCGACCCCGAAGTGTACAGTACCATTCGTGAACGATATCCGGATCAGGTAAAAAGAATCTACATTCGCGATGTGATTAACGACCGGGAACTAAACCCCGATCGCCTTGCCGGGATGGAGCTTATCCCCGCGCCAACCATTTACCGGCCGGGGCAGATCACCGAAGAGGAGATTCTTGAGGAGTACTCTTATTCGGAATGAAGATTAATGTAAAAACTCTTCTTTTAAGTATTCAACGGAATCAAAAACCTGGCGAAACTTGACATCAGCAATTTCTTTTTGAGCGTAGGCAGATTCAAATCGGTTTATACCATACCAGTTCATTGAATGCTCTACGGCTTTTTCCTATCTGTGGAATGTATATTCTACCTTTAGGGAATACATGCATTATGAGCAAAAACAATAAACCAACGATCTCTTTTTGAAAAAGAGAAACGGTCTTGAATCGATTGGCGGGAACAGGGTGTTTTCAGTGATGCTCTGGCAGCATTTTATACCGGCTGGTTCTTTGATTAAGGCCGATGATCGTGATGGACCATTAAAATGGTGCCGCATCGATGAAAAACCCGCCGGCAAGCGATTCACCACCTTGATTTTTTGGTCCTTTTGGATCAAGCCAAAAGGACATAATATGCATGACTGTGCGTATTGATAGCAACCTCAAAACAGAGTATTGAAGATTAGTTCAAAAATTCCTTCTTTAAGAATTCAACAGAATCAAAAACCTGGCGAAACTTGACATCAGCAATTTCTTTATGGGTGTAGGCAGATTCAAATCGGTTAATACCATACCAGTTCATTGAATGCTCCACTGCTTTTTCAGCAAATTCACGAAGCATAGTTTCCGAAACAAATCCCTCCAGTAATGTTATGTTAAGGGCAATTACATCAGCATTCGGTGTCTCATTTTTAAGTAACAATTCTGCAGAAAAAGTTAATACAGAACGCTCTTCATCAGTTAATTCCTTCTCTAAAGAGATATTTAGGGCAGGTACAGAATCGATGTCCGGAATTAATGCTCTTTGTACCGCTGCAGCAAAAAGTTGCTCTGACAAGAAAAGTGAAGGTGCATCAGAATACTCTATAAAAACTCTTTTTGCCTCCATCTCTATCATTGGCCAGTTTGGTTCTTTTTCTTTAATTAATCTTAGTACCGGAGTAACAATCTCCTGCCCGCTCAACAATAGTTCAATGTTTGTTTGTTGGGCTTCTTTTGCTACTTCATCAGGCAGAGAAGCATGTCTGTAGTATTCTGCATGAGAGTGATTGGAAGGTATACCTAAAATGATCGGAATAGTATGATCAACAGTTTCAGTCCAAGCTCCATCATTTTCATTTTGGAATTGCGAAGGATCATTGGTGCAACCAAATATATAAAAACAAAATAGGGTCACTAATACTTTAAGTTTATACATAATTTTATGATTTTTGATGATTAGATTTAAAATGGGTGATCTTGATAAATTTCAACTCCGGTGCATGTACCTATTGGTCCTGAGCCATAGGTGTAGAATCCATCACCGCAATCAATCGCTCCTGTTCCACCACTGCCATCGGCATGATAAAATACAACATATACACATCCATTTGCTTGCCACATACATCCTGTAGGTTCTGCGGTTAGATAATTAATTAATGAATGGAAGAATCATATTTATTAAAAAGAAAAGTAACAATATTTTTTCGTAGTAACATTAAATCAATGTTTATGTTAAATCTTGATAAATCATAGTTTGATTGTTCATAGTAAAAAAAAAACACATCAATCCAAATCATACTAATTATTGCCTGGTAGCTTACCATTTTTCACAAATATTTTACTGCCGGTTTGATATATTGACGCCAATCAAAAAACCAAACCGATCTTTATGCGAAAAACGATTACTATTCTGTTATTCTGTTTTATCTTCTCCGGCTCCATTGCAACCTCTGTTGCACAAAGCCACGACGAAGTTGTTGACAAAATTGTACAGCAGGCTACCGAAAACTCTCATCTCGAGGAACTTGGCCACTACCTGATGGATGTTGTTGGCCCCCGCCTTGTAGGCACCCCCCAAATGCAGCATGCGCACGACTGGGCTGTAGAAACCTTCGAGAGCTGGGGCATTTCTGCCCGGAATGAGCAATATGGCGAATGGCGCGGCTGGGAACGCGGAATCACCCATGTGGATATGATTGAGCCGCGTGTGGTAACCCTTGAAGCGATGCAGCTCGCCTGGAGTCCGCCAACACCCGATGGCGGTGTTGAAGCAGGCCTTGTTATTATCCCTGAAGTTGAAAATCCTGATGAATTTGCCGACTGGCTGCCAAATGTTGAGGGTAAATTTGTAATGATCTCCATGCATCAGCCTACCGGCCGCCCGATGTATAATTGGGAAGAGTACGCCACGGAAGAGTCAATCGAACGAATTACTCAAAAACGAGATGAGGCCACTAACGCATGGAGGCAGCGAATTGCCAACACCGGGCATAACAACAATTCGTTGGCAAGAGCTCTTGAAGATGCCGGAGCGGCAGGTATCATTATTTCCAACTGGAGCCAGGGCTTTGGTGTTAATAGAGTATTTGGTGCAAACACAAGAACCATCCCAACAATTGATATACTTCTTGAAGATTATGGAATGCTCTACAGGCTGGTGGAAAACGGGCATGATCCGGTTATCAGAGTAAGAGCTGAGTCTATTGATCATGGAGTAGCCCCCACATTCAACACAATCGCAGAAATTCCCGGTACCGAAAAGCCGGATGAGTATATCATCCTATCGGCGCACTACGACTCTTGGGATGGCGGAACAGGTGCTACCGATAACGGAACCGGTTCTATCACTATGATGGAAGTTGCCAGAATCTTACGTGAAGTGTATCCCAATCCCAAGCGAACTATTTTGGTTGGCCTTTGGGGTGGTGAAGAGCAGGGCTTAAACGGCTCGCGCGCGTTTGTGGAAGACAATCCTGAGATTATTGACGGCCTGCAGGTTCTGCTGAATCAGGACAATGGAACAGGCCGCGTGATAGATATCAACGGAATGGGCTTTCTCCATTCCTATGAATATTTTACCCGATGGCTATCAGCCGTACCTGAAGATGTTCGCAGCCACATTGAAACTACATTCCCGGGGATGCCAAGCGGCGGCGGTACCGATCATGCTTCGTTTGTGGCAGCCGGTGCCCCTGGCTTTGTTCTGAGATCGCTCAGCTGGAGCTACTGGAACTACACCTGGCACACCAATCGCGACACCTATGATAAAATTGTTTTCGACGATCTGCGCAACAACGTGATCTTGATTGCTACACTCGCTTACATGGCAAGTGAAGATCCCCAAACATTCAACCGTGAGAAGCGCGTGATGCCGGTTAACCCGCGAACCGGACAGCAGATGGAATGGCCGCCAATGCGCTCACCTAACCGCAGCGGCGGAATGAACTGATTATTGGTTTATTTAAAGTAAACTATCACTTGATCAAGCTTTCCTACAAAGGCACAAACATCTTGTTTGTGCCTTTTTTTATTTCTCTTAGCCCAGCTTAGCGCAAACACTCCTTTTGTGCTTTTATTTATTATCCCTGTTTTTCTCCTCAATCCACTTACCCATGTACTTTATACTGGCATGATGATGATGCATAAGCATACTGCCGATAAAGTTTCTTTTCCGATGATGCTTCAAATCTGACTGAACAGTTTTAATTTGTTTGATCAGTTTTTTCCCGTGACCGGAAGAGGAAAATCTTTTATTGATGATTTCTTTTCCATAATCCTGTGCCTTATACCAGATTTCTGAGTTTTGGTAAAGCCTGATGGCGAAAGTTGCAAATTCATCCGCTTTATCAGCCACAAAGCCCGGCCAGGGATAATCACCATTCAGCCCCTCAGATCCTATTGAAGTGGTTACATTTGGGGTTCCGCATCGCATGGCATCAGTCAGCTTTCCCTTTAGCCCTGCTCCAAACCGTAAGGGCGCAAGCAACACCTTTGCCTTTTTGATAACATCCTCAGCTGAATCTGCTCGCCCGTGAATTATAAACCCTTCATTATCATTATGCAGCTGCATCACTTTGATTGATGGATAGGCTCCATAGTTATGAAGCTTTGCACCTGGCAGTTTTTTTCTGATAGCCGGCCAGATCTCCTCTTTCAGCCAAAGGATGGAATTCCAATTGGGTTCGTGCAGAAAGTTACCGATGGTCATAAAATCTCTGCGTTCTTCGAATTTCGGAAGGTTTTTAAAAGATCTCTCATCAATGGGATCAAAAAGATATGGGGTATAGATCAGCAGTTCCGGTTTTACATCAAAAAGATGGTTGAGGAGTTCCATTTCATACTCAGAGATGATCAGTGAGAGATCGCACCTGTTTATGGAGGCAATCTCTCTGAATGCTGATTCTGAGGATAGCATGTCATCCTTTTGAAAATCTCTGCCCTTTTTCCATGCATGTTCTCTCTCTTTTCTCAGGCAGTGCAGATCTTCTGTATCAAGTATTCTTAATGCTTCCGGACAATTATCAGCAACCCGCCAGCCGAACTGCTCTTCGGTCATAAACCGGTCAAACATCACTGCATCCGGCTTAAGGGTTTTGATATACTCGTCGAACGTACTGCTGTTTAGTTTAATGGATTTTTTTGTGATGCCAACATCAGTCACATTAAAAGCAAACTCACTCTCTGCGGCAGTGGATGCAAAGATAACAGTCCAGCCATCGTTAACAAAAAGAGTGAGAAGCTGCATCATTCGTGATCCGGCCGCTGATGAGCCCGGTTCGGGCCAAACTGTTCCAATAACGAGTAATGTTTGTTTCATTTTTATATCAAGTGGTAAGATGTTTCACCGGATTCATCTCACAAAATAACAAAAGCCCGAACTGCATTGCAGAACGGGCTTTCAAATTAAATAAATGATAACCGGTGTTTAGTTCGAAATACTAACCCTTACACCAACTCCGAGTATCCACTGTTCATCGCGGTTGCTGCCAACAATGTATTTAGCTTCTCCAAAGCCCCGGCCAAACCCAAGATCAATTTCACCCCCGGCCCCTAAATTAAATCCGGTATCTGTGTCTGATTCTGTTATATCACCTCCGGAAGAGCGTGAATAGAGCACATTGAGCCCGGTAATGGTGTAGAGGCTTATCAGTTCTGTATCTAATGCCATGAAGTGTACGTTAAGATTCGATTCAATTTCGGTTACATTGTCCTGCGGCTTTGCGAAACCAACATCACCACCAATTCGCAATGGCAGGGTTGGAAGCCTGTAATATGCATTTACCTGAAAATTTACATTCTCTGATTTACTGCCGTATCCAACACCTCCACCGGCAGTGATTCGCTGCGCTTCAGCCTGAGATGTGGCAAAAATAAAAAGTCCGATTGTGAGTATGAATACAAATTTGAGTGTTCTCATGTAATAAATTTGTCCATGATTTTAGGTTATGGTTTTAAGTTTGCTAAATATCGTGAGTTCGATTTAATAATGAAATGTGACGATTTTTATGAATGTTGTATCGATCTCACATTAAATATGTTCAACCATTTGAAACTTTCAAAAAGTTTGAACGGCAAATTCCACTTGTAATACGATTTTTTTCTTCAAATCAGATCAAATTTTAACGCTTTTCTAATTGACTACGCCTCAGATTTTTACTATCAATGATGTATCAATCTACATCCCTTAAAGAGGTAACCCCATGCGAATATATATATCATCATTTACATTTTTATTTCTCTTATTTATCCTGTTTCAAACACTTCAGGCCAAAGAGCTTCAGAACGGTAATTCGTTTGAATACATATCATACGATTCATCAGACCGACTGTCCGAACTGGTCAGATATTTTGAGTCTCAAAACCTCGATTTAAAAACTCTTCTTGATGACCCCCGTTTTGAGCTTTATGACAGTATTGGTGATCGCTTCAGAAATTCAGCCGAACGCAGAACACCCACCCTCGAAGAGTACAAACGAATTCTTCGGTATGACGATAAATTGAGTCGAATTCCTGCGTTTATTGAAGCAAATCTGGCTTCGATGGAAGAAGCTGAGGAAACATATGATATTCCCCGCCATGTAATTGCTGCAATTATTGGTGTAGAGTCAGATTTTGGACGAAATATTGGCAGTTTTAACCCTCTTCGTGTGTATGTTTCCATGTACAACGAAGATTACAGGGCTGAATTTGCGCGCGCACAGCTGGTTGAGCTTGTAAAGTTTACTGAACGCAAAGGAATTGATGTTTTTGAACTCAAATCGAGTTATGCGGGAGCGATGTCTTTTGCGCAGTTCATTCCATATTCCATTAACCGATGGTGGGTTGGGGATGATATTTTTAGTATGCATTACAATATTCTATCGATAGCAAACTACCTTGCACACTTTAAAAATATCACAGGTACTATTGAGGGAGCTGTTTTCAGGTACAACCCAAGCTCACTTTACAGAGACACCGTAATTTCTCTGGCTGAAGATGCAGCAAAGCTTTAGCGTATTTCTGCTTCACCCCTTGATTACCGCAAGGGGTGATAGCTCCGTTTCAACTGCCACCAGATCTTTTTGAAGCTCCATCACAGCGTTGATATCTTTGTAAGAGCCGGGAGCTTCATCAAGATCAGAACGGCTTCGTAACGCGTGGATAATGCCTGCCTTTTCAAGTTTTTGCTTCTCTTTGTTGAGATCAAGTGATCTTCTCGCTTCGTTTCTGCTCATCACACGCCCGGCACCGTGAGAACAAGATTCGAATGATTCCCGATTGCCAAGCCCTCTTACAATGAACGAAGAGGTTCCCTGAGAACCGGGTATCATTCCGGGCTCGCCCAAACGGGCGCGGGTTGCCCCTTTTCTGTGCACGATAACATTTCTGCCAAAATGCTCCTCTTCCGAAGCGAAATTGTGCGGTTTATTAATGAAATTCGTGAACACCGTATCCGGAAAAACTTCCTGAATACTCTCCTTCATACGCTCCATCATCAACATTCTGTTAGAAAGAGCAAACTCTATGCAGTAATCCATTTCTGCTTTGTACAGGTGGAAATATTCAGAATCAGCCGGGAAAAATGCAAGATCTTTACTGCTTTTTGAGTACCAGATCTCGTTCAGTTCTTTTGCTTTTTTATTGTAATGAGCCGCAACTGTAAAGCCAATATTGCGGGAACCTGAATGGATCATTATCCAGATGAAACCGTCTGACCCTTTTTGGAGCTCTATAAAATGATTGCCACCTCCAAGGGTACCAACCTGATGGCAGGCACTCTCAAATTCCTGCATGGTTATGGGCAGTTCTCCAGCCGGCTCCGGCATCCACTTTAATGGTTGTTTCTCTTTGTGATGGTTGAACCCAACAGGAATGCGTTTTCGGGCAATATTCATCACTTTTTTAAGGTCATCATGCCCAGCATGCGTGAGGTTCGTTCGTAGAGAGCACATTCCGCAACCTATATCAACGCCAACTGCATTGGGTACGATGTATCCATCTGCAGCAAAAACTCCGCCGATGGGCATTCCATATCCCTGGTGCGAATCGGGCATTATAGCAACATGTTTAAATGCAAAAGGGAGATTTGCCACATTTTTGGCCTGCTCCATAGCACCGGCTTCTAACGATTCAAGCCAAAGCTTGACTGGTATCCGCTCTGAAGTAACTACTTTTTGCATAATAGATCAGTTCTCTTTCATGATATCTCAACAAGGCGGCTCCTTGTTACCTCACGTACATTCCTGCAGCCAAGAAGTGTTAATAGAATTTCTGTTTCTACTTTCCAGCTATCAAGTAGTGCTTCAAGTGCAACCGGGCCGCCATCCACAAGCGCTTTGATAACCGGCTGCGCTGTTGCGGTAAAATCAGCTCCTAAAGCGATCGCTTTCACAACATCAAATGAGCTCCGAATACCCCCTGAGGCAATCATTTTAAAGTGATAGTGACTCCGAAGCTCATTAACGCCCATCAAACAATCAACGGTGGGGATTCCCCAATCATCAAACATATGCATAGGATTGGTTTGGCGCTCTCTCAGGTTCTCCACTTTTGCCCAGCTCGTGCCGCCGGCACCGGCTATATCAATAACCTTAGCTCCAACTCTGATGAGCCGTTCAGCACACTCTTTGCTTATGCCGGCGCCCGTCTCCTTAACAATTACAGGCAGATCTACAGACTCCGTCAAAACACCTATCCCCTCTTCAATCCCTTCAAAATTGATATCACCCTCCGGTTGCATAAGCTCTTGTAAAGGATTGAGGTGAACAATGACCGCATCAGCTCGAATGCTGTCAATCAGTTGATCAATTTTGTGTTGATGCAGCCCTCTAATAAGCTGAGCTCCGCCAATGTTAGCGGCAATAAATGCAGTTGGAGCCATCTCTCTAACTACTGAAAAAGAGCCTGCTTCTGCCGGATGTTCCAGCATAGCTCTCTGGCTGCCAACTCCAAACGGCAGGTTCCTCTTTTCACAGATTTTTGCAATCTGCGCATTTATAGCACCAGCTTCAGAATAGCCACCTGTCATTGAAGAGATAAAGAGCGGATAAGAAAATTTTCTTCCGAGAAAAACTGCTTCAGTGGTTACATCACCAAGATTAACCTCCGGCAGTGCGTTGTGTACAAAATCAAACCTCTCAAATCCAGTGCACTTTTTGTAAAACACATCACGGTTTACGGTAAGATCAACATGATCTTTTTTTCTGTTCTTAATAGACATATTACTATTTTCAGTAAAAATTTTTTCTGCCACAGAGAATGAAGAGACATCTCTGCCGGCTATAATCTTTTTTTTAAATATAATGAATACAGAGCGGCTGCAGAACCAATACTCATATAAATGAACAGCAATAGAACACTCTATTTAATTCCCACGCCAATCGGCAAGCGGAAAGAAAACCAAGTACTTCCTGAGCATACCATTAGCATAATAAAACAACTGAAAAACTTTGTGGTGGAAAAACCGCAAACAAGCATCAGTTTTTTAAAGTGGATACAACATCCTGTACCTGACTATGAGCTAACTTTCAGGGTATTAAACAAAAAAACACCGGAACAGGAAATATTCAGCTTTATGAAGCTTTTTGATGATGGCGATGTTGGATTGATGTCGGAAGCAGGGGCACCCGGTGTAGCAGATCCCGGTGCAATTTTTGTGCAACTGGCGCATGAAAATGGAATCCGCGTGGTACCACTTGTTGGGCCATCCTCAATTCTGATGGCTTTGATGGCTTCCGGTATGAATGGCCAAAAATTTGCATTTCACGGATATTTGCCAATCAATGAAAGCGAACGTTTACGAGAAATTACACGCCTTGAAGATGAATCTAAACGATCTCACCAAACGCAAATCTTCATGGAAACACCGCACAGAAATGTAGTGCTTTTTGATCAACTCAAAAAAACGCTAAAGCCATCAACTCGGTTGTGCGTAGCCTGTAACATTACACAGCAGGATGAATTCATTCTGGTAAAACGAATCTTTGACTGGAACAGCTCCAAAAGCATCGATTTAGAAAAAAAACCTTGCCTGTTCTTACTGAATGCCGGTTAGGAATGTGACGCTTCTTTAACACATTCCCGAAGAGAGTCAATCAAACGCGACTTTTTCGCCCTGAAATTGGAATGGCTCATTCCCAGTAGTTTCGCAGTATCTTTATCCTTTTCATTGATATACTCAAGCACATGCTTGAAAAAGATTCTTTTTTTTATTTTCAACTTTCGGATGCACTCCTCAAGCTTTTTTTCTCTCTCTCTGTTGTAAAGCAGCTCTACAATATTTTCAGAGGATGTATCCTTTATAGGGATAAATTTTGCATGCTCACTGGGTACCTCAAACTTTCCTCTGCGCTGGCTTTTTAAAAATTCATTCCTTGCTGAGTTAATTAAATAGCCGAAAATATTGTTTACATCCGGCAAGGAGTTTTCGAGGATCTTCACATAAACATTTTGATAAACCTCTTGAGCGCAATCCATTGCCAGATCCTCCTCTGCGTTTAAGGTAGAGCGTAAGAACAGTGCCATAGTACGTACCATTCCTCTGGATACTCTGTTTACTTCTGAGCTATCCCCCGTTTTTACGAGTTCGTAAAATTCTGCGCCACTTAGTTTTTGGTTGTCCAAAGATCAGAGAACTGATTAGATACTTGCTATAACTAAATATTAAAATTCACATCTGTCCAAAACGTTTTATAAAAAAGTAGCCAGTGTGAAAGCCCGTTAAAC
>REDS01000161.1 GCA_007693395.1 Balneolaceae bacterium
TACCCATCCCGAATGCTATCTTATGACGATAGGGCACCTTCTTTTTTAAAGCCTTTGCCTGTGACATTTAGTATTTATTTATGATTTATGACTGGTCATTTGCCTTCTCACCGGGATTAAGGCAGATCTGAACACACATCTCAAAGTCCTGAATTGAAGAAGCCCGGCCGAGCCGGTTCCATCCTTCAGTGGTTTCAAAAACCTTAATTTCAAGTCTTTCAGAATTCATGTTCGGTGATTTATTCAAATATTAATCAATTAAATAGCCTGTCCTTATCGGCCGGCTATATACAGCTTATTGTCCTTCTTGTCTGGCTCTAATTTCAGCATCGGTTGGTGGTACAAGTACATCCTCAAGCAATGCGTCCAGATCTCCATCGTATGTTTTTGTGATTGGGTTACCATCACGAGTCAATCCATCAAAAATGCCTTCATCCACAAGATCCCAGATTGCATATTTTGCCTGGGCCTGCAGATTAATCAGGCCAAAATGATTTTCTGAACCGAGCGGATTTGCAGCATCCTTCCACGGTTCATCAAACGCCTCAAAGTAGAATACGGTGATGCCATTCTCGTCTGACCACTCACAGATCATCTGGTAGTAGAGGCCCGACTTGTACTCATCCGTAGCTCTTGCACCGTCTTTTCCATAGTATTCATTTGAAACCGTTGCCCATCCCGTTTCGCCGATATGAACAGGTTTATCTATACCCAAACTCTGCATGTAGGCCACAACATTTTCATACTGATTGATTGCAAACTCAAGTGATCTGTCCATAGCCGAGTGAATCTTCTCCATATCGCTCAGGTGCAATTCATCTTCGGGAACACCCCAAAAATCAGGATTATAATGAGTATTATGCATGGGATAGGTATGCATCGAAATAAAATCTACAGCTTCGATCAGTGCATCCAATTCCGGCTTGTGATATTCTGTTCCACCGCCGCCCCATGATGAAAAATCGTCGGATGAGGTAATCCATAACGTTTCGGGAAGCTCTCCCTCTCTTTTTAAATCCTGCAGGTGATTTACCCAGTTGAGAATGATGGAGGGTTCAACCCAGTACTCTTCTGCCCAGTGAACCATCGCTTCGTTACCAACGGCAATAATTTTTACGATATCGGGATATTGCTGCGCAAGCTCTACAGCACGTGCAATTTCAACAGCATTTCGCGGACTATCTTCATCGCGAATTCGCTCAGGTTCGTCTGTCCATGCATTTTTCGCGTCAATCCAGGCCCCAAGCATCAGGTACATTTCAAAACCGGGGTCATTCTGCCTGATTTCGCGGATTGCCTGCAAAAGATTGGCCGCCTCATCATAATGTACATTGTACGTACGAAGCAACCGGATACCCATCGCATGCAGAATCATCACATCCTCTTTTAACTGAGGTATGGTTGGTTGAATATCTCGCGTTGTTTCTCGGTAGGCTCCAAAAGAAATCGCCTGGTAGTTTGGATCACCAAGAATTTCTTCAGCTGTAATCTCAATAGATGAGAAATCGTATGAAGGCTGATCAGTACACGAGGCCATTAGAATCACCGTCAGGGTTAGAATCAGTATTGGGATTATACTTTTCATTGTTGTCTATTTATCGGTTAACCGTTCTGAATTCACAGAGACCGATATCTTTTTGATCTCACCGGTTCGCTGAAATATCCTGGCACTGGTTTCAAGGTCGAAACGGAGTCCTTCAAACTGCTCAGTTTTACCGTTTTTAAACTCTATTTCAATTTGCTCACGCTCGCCAATGCTATATAGAACGGGAATCTGGCAGATTGAAAAACAGAGAGAATCAGCAGGTACCTGTACTGATTCCGGTGTTTGATCTGTGTGAATAAACTGAAGGTGATCTGCACTCGATCTGAACTCTGATTTTCTAAGGAGTAACGGCTCAAAACCAAGCACCCCATTCTCTACATTCAGGCCAAGTTCAAACAATGAAGTAAGGATATCCTCTTTTACTTGCCCTGTCATTCCGGGCTGCTGAGCACCGCGATGAGCCGGCGTGTGAGAATACGCATCCGTAGGAAATGCACCATGAAGTTCAGGGGATTTATGAATTCCAATACCCTCACCAATCTCATAAAAGTGGTCCAGCAAGCCTTTGCGAACATCATCGCCACATTCATCTTTAATAGCATTGAAACTAACTTCAGCCACAGCCAAATAGAGCTTCGAAACCATGTGCCAGTAGATAGATCCGAGCCCTTCATACGCAAAAAAGGTGCCCGATCTTCCCGTAAATGCTTTGTGGTTGAATACCTCTTCAAAAATTTCCAGGACAGTATTTCCATCCTGTTTTACAAGTTCTTTGTATTCTGTCTCTTTCAGTTCTTCAAGAGCCTTTTTTACATCACCGGCATTTCTGAAATTCCCGTTAAAGTGATAACCGCCGCGAATATCCTTTGTAATCAACGTGTGATTACCATCTTCTAACAGCTTTTTAAGCAGTGGGGATTTTAGAACCGATGCCTCCGGTATGCTGTTCTTTTCCAGGAAACCCGGCAATTCTTTATTGGGGTAAAGGATGTAGCTGTTCTGATCTTTTCGATAGAGTGAGCTGCTTCTGAGTGATTTCAACACATTCAAGGCTTTATCTGATTTGAGGTAACCTGAACTGAGTATTGCCACCTGGCCTTCAAGCATCTCGCTCAAATACGAAATGGTGATCCCCTCCTCCTCAATACCCATAATATTGTAGGAGTGGTAGAGGCCGTCCGTTCTGCGGTTTGCTTCTATGGAGTGCTCCATAAATCTGAGTGCAGTATCCACAAATTCAGAAAATTGACTCAGCTTCAGTGTTGATTTTTTACCGCTAAAGCCCTCTTCGTAAATCCGGTTTCTGTATTTACTGCCCGCTTCACCGAGCAGATCGGTTACTTTTTTGCGATTTAAATCGTCTATATCTCCGTTTAGAAGGTGTTTATGCTTGGTTAAAGCCTCTTTGATTTCATTGAAGAGATCAAGTAGTTCTTCTGAAAGTTCTAGCTGATTAACATCTGCTTCTACAGTAACTCCCTCAAAAAATTTCAAAAATCGACGCAGATAATAGAGCGTAACCATCGAAACACCATTGCCTACGAGTGCATTATTTGCATCGTTCCACTCCGGACGTTGGGTGTTAAGCCAGATACCGCCTTCAGGAATGAAATTTGAAATTTTGGCAAGCGTGGTTGCCAGAATTTTCTCCAGGAAATTTACCCGATAAACTTTACCATCTCCGAGTTCAAGCAGGGCACCATCGGTACCTTTTTTCTCGATATTTTCCCGAATTGCGCGATCAGCTTCTTCATCAAAATCGATCGTGTTCTTGGGATCTTCAGCAATATGTTTGTAGGACTTAATTCGATATGGAACATTGGCATAAACAAATGTCTCTTTTGTAAAGAGCTGTTTTAGGGCATCAGGTTGATGCATTTGATAAAACTCAAGAAGCTTCAACAGATAAATAATCTGATGATCGCCCCAATACCCGATATACGACCACGGATTGTCGGGCTCAATCGTTTCCCAGTCAAATCCACCCTTGGTTACCCGGTATGGGTTGTATCCATCGAATGTTGATGTGTTCAGAAATTTAAAAATCATCCCGTCGATAAAACCCGGATAGGAATGCACAAGAGCTTCCCAGTTTTGGAACAGGTCGCGCCAGTTGCCTTCATAATCCAGAATTTTTGAGCCGTCTATTTCGCTCTGAGTGTTGATAGTGAAATAGTTCCATGGACGGCTGGGGTCGCCATGTCTTCGGCTGAATTTTAAGGGCAAATATTCTCTGCATAGTCGTACCAGATCCGGATCGCCGGAATCATCAAGCATCTTCAACAGATCGTACCTGTTCAATACCTCATCCAGATTTTGAATGAACTCCCGGTTTCGTTTGAATACATCTTTGCTGGCTTTTTTGAGGTACGAGGCCAGATCCTGTTTTTCGATTGTATAGTTATTATCAAATGTACCACCACGCATGATATTGAATAGTACATTGGAGAAGTGCCGTGCATCTTTCAGTGGATCGGATGTCAGTCGCAGGCCATCTGCCCCGGCGATGAGCTCTTTTAATTTTTCACTTCCCCGCTCAATATCTTCTTCAAGGAGAGTTTCAAGATCACCACCATCTCTGATTTTTTGATCCAGCTCAATAATCTGGGCGTGATTTTGATTTACATTAGCAACAATTTTCCATGACCGGCTGCTTTCCGGTTGAAGCTCAATTTCCGTTTGAACAAAATAGGCCCCCTTTTCCCCCTTTATAACCTCCTCTTGTTTCACCGGCTCACCATTTCTGAAACGGTCCAGCTGGAGGGATGACAGCAGATACGTTGGATTTTCAATACCTAAAGACCATGCCACATTCGCTTTCAGTGCTTCGCTGGGTTCGGCCTTATCAACAATAATTGCACTCAATGCATAGATACCCAAACCGGACTCTTTCACCAACTCGTTCTTTTTGTAGGCGTCAACCAAATTGCTTGTCTGCGCCTGCATATCAGGCTCTACGCCATACGGTAAAAGGTTCTGTATGCCATCCAGCATCGAAACCCGGCAGGTATTTCCGGAGTGATTCATCAGCTCCGACTTTCTCAAAAACCCAAACAGATTGCTTGAATTCCACTGGTACCGATAGGTAAGCCCAAGATCATAATTGATCTCTTCAAACATAATTTTGTTGCCGTAAAAACTCTTGTAGATATTTCTCGTGAGTTCAAACTTACCGGTATATCTTACTGAAAATGGTTCCCAAATTTCAGTTTTACTTTCCAGCTGTACCTGAAAAATAGTTTTACTGCCGGTGATATCGGCAGATTCAGTGATTTTATCATCTGTATAGTACGGAAAGAGTGAATAACTGCTGTTCTTTCTTCCGGCAGTGAGGCCGCCATTACTCGATATAAACATCCAGTGATTGGAATCACTTACAATGTTTATGAAAAAGGGACGCATTCTATCGTGATTTGCGATTTTAAACCACGATTCTCCGTTAATCTGTGTCTCTTCTAATCCCAATGGTTTTTTTATTTTTAAATATTCGTAATTCTGCTAATTGAGTACTTTTCATGTTCAATACTAAAGTATATTGACTGTATGCGTTCAAACCCATCCTGATCAGGTAATTGCCACACTTTTGATATGGTCTCTTTCAGTGTGGTTATCAAGATGCCGGTGTTGCTGTATGTTGTAAATTCCTTTTTTAATCTGTTCAAACGAATCATGCTTTATCTTTCACTTTCCAATGCCCCTTTATCTCTTCTGGCCTGTAAAATTGCTTGTTCAAGTGAGATGCCCTCGAAGTGACGCAGAAGATCTGCCATGGTAACACCCGGTTCATAAGGGTTGAATTTGTGTGCCTCCTTGATTACATAGTATGCTGCACGCGGATATAGTTCATAAAAACCCTCAGAATTGGTTGGGCCTTTCGCTGTAATACCAAACCACTCCTCATTCATATTATTCTCACCTTCAACATAATCCCAATGATATCCGGCATTGGCCCATGAGGCTTCTGTGTTATGAACATCCAAATCAACAGTCTGGCCATATTTCCACCAGCCATCACTGAATTGAAACGTGAAACCACCTATTGAGTTCTCAGCACGCCCCAAGCCCGCAGCATTCGCGTAAATGTCTAACCAATTCAAGCGTTTGTAATGCGCTTGCATCTTTTGATCTTCCTGGTTGGTACGTACATTAAAAGCATCTGAACCAAATTCAGTGAGCAAAACAGGTTTGCCATACTCTTCCGCAACCTGGTCATAAAGATCTGTAAATGTCTCTCCCCTGTATACGTTGGTTCCAAAAATATCTACATCCGGCACTAACTCAACGATCAAATCCAAAAACAACAGATCACCATTGCAAAGTGCAATTGGAATATCGTCGCTTATAGCTTTCATGGAGAGGGCAGCTTTGTTAAAAAGCTTATACATTGCACGAGCCCGAATTGTTGATTGTCTGTCAACCACCGGAATATCTTCTGTTTCGGCACCTCCCCAAAACAGGCCATAGTTATTTTCGTTACCTAACAGATAGAGAAGTAACCCGCGTGTGCCTTTAAACTCTTCTACCATCTCTGTTACTTCATTTAATAACAGTTCAATAACTCTTGGATCAGAGTATTCGGTATTTGCCATCCATTCTCCATCGATATCAACGCCATATCGCCCGAAGGAATGATTAAGCATGGTATAGATACCGAAGTTATCGTAGATGTATTCAATCCATTCTTTTGGAATGCCGGTATATACTCTGATCGCATTTACCCCCATGTTTTGAAGTAAACCCATCTCGTAATCGAGAGCCTTCATAATAAACTCCGGGGATTCATTCCAAATACTGTACATATAGTTAGTGCCGATTGGAAAATAATCCCAATTCATGCCATTAATCATGATTGGCTCATCATTTACAAAAAGCCGCCATCCATCTTCGCTTTCCTGCACTTGAACTCGATCGGTTTGTGCCGTTGCAGAGTCAGATACAAACAACAGCAGGCACAGCAGAGTTAAGAAGGGATATTTAAGAATCATATATGCTGGATTTATGAGGCTTATGCTTATAAGTAGACGAATTTACTGTAACCGTGCTATTTACCAGCACTTCAAGCCTTTATTCATTTTTAATTCAATAAATCAGCGCCACCCTTAATTGGTTTCGATTAATTTCATGATCGATCAAAAACATGATGCTGATGGCATCAATTTGAAACAGCTTCCTGAATTTTAATGATTAGATAATTATTGTGCAAATTTTTTTCTTAATTGTGAAATATATTTTCATTTGAAATGATATTTACTACATACAGCTTAGAATTCATTTGGGCATAAGCATTCCCATACATTAAATGTATAAATGTTTATTTACTGTTATTTAACTACTTATGTACATTTTATAAACCATGTACACCGTTAACAAAAAGAAGAGGTTACCTACTCCTTGACTGAAAAAATTTTCAGTGACTAACCAAAATTTTTTTGCTACATTAGAAAAAGATGCCGATGAAATGAAATTATGTATCATTATTGCAAACAATCTCCCATTTTTTTAACCATATAAGCTTACAAACTAATATGCATGAGAAGGTTACTTTAAAGCACATTGCGGATGATACCGGTCTTTCGATATCTACGGTTTCGCGTGCTCTATCTCGAACAGGAAAGATTAGCAAAGAGAATGAAAGAATAGTTTTCGAAAGTGCACATCGGCTTAATTATCCCCTTTCATCTACACAAACCCCTCTCGAGCTACGGAGCAGTATTAATATTGCACTGGTTACACGCCATTACACCGGGGAATTTTATGCCTCTTTATTCGAAGGTTTCGATCAGTCTACGGCAGGCACTAAAGTTACAATGAACCTTACAAGTGTTAGTCATACATCCAAACCTACCATACAGATAATCTCTGATCTGAAAAATTCTCAGTACGATGCCGCGGTAATTTTTTTACCGGAATTCAAAGAAGCTGATTATATACAGTTAATAGAGTTTGTACCCGAAAACTTTCCTCTTGTATCCATCGCTCCTATTGCTAACCCTGTAATGGACACCGTAACCTTCGACAACTATCGTGGCGGTTATCTTGCAGCCAACCATTTTGAAGAGCGCGGGTATAAAAATTTTGGAATTATTCAGGGCCCGATAAAACAGACTGAAGCGATGCTCAGAAAGAACGGATTTATAGACTACATCCAGGCATCCGACAGTCTGAATCTGACCTGGCAGTTTAATGGTGACTATTCTTTTCAGAAAGGGAAAGAAGCCTACGAAGACTTTAAGCAGCTAAACAAAAAACCGGACGCCCTTTTTTGCAGCAACGACGGGATGACACTTGGTTTCATGCACAGTGCAATTCGCGATGGTGTGCACATTCCGGATGATATAGCCGTAGCCGGCTTTGATGATCTCCCTACCTGCGAACTTTACACTCCTACCATAACCTCGGTTCATACTCCATATACCATGCTGGGCAAGAAAACACTTGAGCTGATATTTAACCGGTTTGAAGAAAAAAGCGAAAGGCAGCATACAGGTTATACCAGCCTGGTTCCGGTATCACTTAGCGTAAGGGAAAGTTCCACAGAACTCGACAACGTTTTTAAAAAATACTATCCGAACCAAGCATAGTTATTTGCCAATCTGCCATCATTATGCCGCAAAACCTGCCTTATAAAAATGCATCACTGCCTGTATCTGAGCGGGTTGAAGATTTACTAACACGGATGTCGTTATACGAAAAAATCGGGCAGATGACACAGCTCGACATTACGGTGATCAACACAACAGGAAAACAAAAGGATGTAATTCTCGATCCGAAGAAAGCCCGGGAAATGATCCTTAAGCATCATATTGGTTCGTTTCTGAATGGAGAGGCAGTTAAGCCGCAAACCTGGTTCAGCTTTATGAGTGAACTTACCCGGATATCTGTTGAAGAATCCCGGCTTGGTATTCCGCTCATTTATGGTATCGACCATATTCACGGTGCCGGTTATCTTGAAGGTGCAACCGTATTTCCGCAAAGTATCAACCTTGGCGCAACCTTCAACCCTGACAATGCATTTCAGGCTGGCAGGGTAACCGGGCTTGAATCGGCCGACATTGGCCATCACTGGATTTTCGCACCTGTGCTTGATCTTGGTTCAAATCCGCTCTGGCCGCGATTTTGGGAAACGTTTGGTGAAGACCCTTACCTGGCCTCGGAGATGGGTATAGCGTACACGGATGGACTTCAAAACAACGGGGAATCATTTCCTTACCGGCAGGTTGCAACCGGTAAACACTTTCTTGGTTATTCAGATCCAAAAACAGGGCGCGACCGCACACCCGTGCATCTTTCAATGCAGCAAATCCATGAATTTCATCGTCCCTCATTTCAAAAAGCTATCGATGCCGGCCTGAAAACCATTATGACCAATAGTGGTGAAATCAATGGAATACCGGTTGTTGCTTCTCACGATATTCTAACCAAGTTACTGCGTGATAAGATGAAGTTTGAAGGTGTTCTTATTACTGACTGGGACGACATCGGCAAACTGGTTGATTTTCACTACACAGCCCGGAATTATAAGGAAGCGGTGTACAGTGCCGTAATGGCTGGTATCGACATGAGCATGACGCCACTCCATCTGCAGTTTAATACTTGTATGCTCGAATTGGTTGAAGAGGGCCGAATCACCGAAGACAGAATCGACCTCTCGGCACGCAGAATCCTTACACTGAAATTTGAGCTCGGCCTTTTTGAAAACCCCTATCCGCGCAACGACAGGCATCACCGAATCGGCCATAGTGAATACCGATCCAGAGCCCTTAATGCTGCACGAGAATCGATCGTTTTGCTGAAAAATGAAAAGAACCTTTTACCGGTCAGTAATCCCGGTTAAGTCAGGCTCAACCCGTACTGATCAGTTACGATTTATTGATTCACTGAACTCAATGGACCTTCTTATTTATGCGGGAGGTGAAGAACCCTATTGCGAATTTGCAGGCAATATCAATGACCTCAGACTGCCCGGACAACAACCAGAAGAGTTAAAACTGATTCTCGAGTCTGACACCCCCACAGTACTGCTGCTGGTTCAGGGCAGGCCTCGCCTCATCACCGGGTTTCTGGACAAAACGGATGCTGTAGTTCACTGCGGGCTTCCCGGTTTTGAAGGAGCTGAAGCCATTTCCAACGTAATCAGCGGCAAAGTGAATCCATCCGGTAAGCTGCCATTTTCTTACCCGATGCATCCTCACCACATTCTTCCCTACAACCACAAGAAGAGCAACCTCTATTTCTTTGATGTAAAGGAAGCAAATAAGATCGTTCAAACAGACGATTCTCCTTCATTGTTTCCATTCGGGTACGGATTGAGTTATACCGTTTTTACATATTCTTCACTGAAGCTAAGCTCCGGCTCTATGACCCCTGACAGCAGCATATCTGCAAAGTTGACTGTAACCAATTCAGGAGAAAGGGAAGGCATAGAAACTGTGCTTTGGTTTATTTCAGTAGATGTTGGCCGGATAACACGCCCTGTAAAAGAGCTTAAGCATTTTGAGAGAATCAGGTTAAAACCCGGCGAATCCGCAGTATCATGCTTTCATATAACTTCCGATTTGCTTTTATATCCGGACGAGGATGGAAACCCTGTTCTTGAACAAGGTGATTACAGTGTAATGGCCGGCGGTCAGAAAACAGGTTTCAGCTTTCATCAGGAGTGATTCCTAATTACAGATTCGCACTACCCTTTACCAATTTTCAACAGTTATCAGTATCATCTGCCGTTTAGCCACACAAACATGCATAGAAAAACAACTTCGCTAATCAGTGTTTTCAGTGGAAATATGATAACTTTCAACTTTTTGCCTGGCTGATATACCATCTACTCCAATACCACGGCCGTGCCGTAAACGAGGATTTCTGCTGCGCTGGTCATGATGTAACTGGTGGTAAAACGCACATCCACCA
>REDS01000162.1 GCA_007693395.1 Balneolaceae bacterium
CATCCAATATGAAGGTGCTTGAGCCCATGCTTTCCACATTACCATCGAAGGCCAGGCCAACGATTTCGAGGTTGATGTTTACCAAAGGGGAACCGGAGTTGCCGCCGATAATGTCGTTGGTAGACACAAAGTTAACAGGTGTGGCGAGGTCGAGTGTGGTTGACGGGGTAGCCCAGCGTTCGCGAAGCGCCCATTCCGGCTCACCGACATGGGAATGATGGCGGTCATACAAACCGTAGAATGTAGTATACGCCGGAGCGAATGTACCATTGTATTCATATCCCGCTACAATCCCATCTTGAATACGTGGCGAAAAAGTTGCATCAGGGGGGATGCTTGTGCCATAAACGGCAAACCAACCACGGCCTAAGCGGGTTTGCAGCTCTGATTCCTCCTGTGCCAATTGCCTTGCGGCTTCTGACTTTTCAAACAAATTATCTCCCAGGGTTGCAAAATAAGCTACTGCAGGGTCATCTTTAAGCAAGCTTTCATCTTCGAGAGCTTCTAAAGTTTTTTCAGTGGAAGCAAATACGGAGTTTTCTATGAGATAGGTAGCTATATCTTCAAAAGTACGGCCTCCGGTAATTTGCTGGAGATACGTATGTTCAGACCCAAATGCGTCCTTTAGATAGGTTAAGTGCATTATAATAAGTTGCTTTTCGAGGAAAGCATCTTTATCTCTGATAGATTGAATTTGATTCAGCACCATACTTTTTCTGTCTTCATCATCATCAAAACGCAACATCATAGTAGACAAATAAGCCCGTTGCATGAGAGCTGCGGAAGCGAATGAGTTAGGCGTCAAGCCAAGTGTAAGATATGGATAGGGAGCCAATGTAGCTTTTTCGTTTTGGATAGCTGCAATACGCTCAATAATAGGTATATACTCAGAGTGAAGTGCTTCATCTTCACTTAGCATCTGCATGAAGTTTAGTTCATTATCTACCCTGCGGCCCATAAGGTAGGGATCGTTGTGTGCCCGAATCTGTCCGCCAAACAATTTTTGCGAATTTTTAAGGCCAAAAATGGTGTTTCTTAGTTGTTGTGCCTCTGGCGTTGTGGGGTCAGCCTCGTAATAGGCTTCAAGGCTGTTAATGAGGTTAGTAAACAAGCTTAATCGGTACCTGAGGGCGAATGTGCCGGTGTATGTAAGCTGTGCAACTGTGTTAAGACGGGTGGTACTTCCGGGATTGCCGATGACAAAAACAGCGTCTCCCGATTCAACACCGGTTTCGGCAAAGGGAAAAAAGAATTCCGGTTGATAGGGCTCGTCATCCACATAAACCCGAAAGAAGGTCATATCCAGATTGTAACGTGGATAGGTGAAATTATCGGTATCGCCGCCAAAGTAGCCTATTTGCAACTCAGGAGCCATCACCATCCGGATATCGGTAAAGCGCCGGAAGATGTATGCTGAGTAGCGTCCGCCGTTAAACAGAGAAACTACCTGAACCTGACGATCACCATAATGCGCCACTTCTTCCGAGATTTCAGCCTGAACACGACGAATGGCATCCTGTCTGACAGCTGACTGCTCATCAAACGGTGCAGCATCCACTTCGTCCAGAATCATATCGGTAACATCGCGGATTTCCACAAGCTGATCGACGTAGTAGTTATCAATTTTGCGCTCATCGGAGAGCGTAACAGCATAGAAGCCATCATCGAGAGTACTTTCGCCCTCTTGCCCGATTTGGGTAATCTGATTTCTGGCACAGTGGTGGTTGGTCATTACAAGGCCATTTGCAGAAACAAAGGAGCCGGAACAACCGGGGATGCGAACCGCACTCATTCGGGCACGCTCAAACCATGCTTCATCAGGGTCGAAATTGTAGGTTTCGGCAAAATAGTCAACCGGAGCGTATTCAAACGTCCACATCCGGCCATTATCAAGGATAGTTGATGGAACCGGTTCAAATTGAGGCAAAAGAGAAACCGGAGCTTCCTGTACAACGGGTCCAGGTGCAGGAGCTGTAGTCTGTTGTAGTGCTGCACAGGACGACAATAGAAGTAAACAGGCAAATATGAAAGTGGATTTAGAAATAGTTGATTTCATTGGCTGTGTTAATTTTCATGTTCGATAAAGGAAGCTGACTTGATGACAAGCTCCGCTGCAAAAAAAATTATTATAGCAATCTATTTGATTAATATGAAAATTGTAACAAGAAAAAGAGATAATATTGTATCTGACTAACACATACCAATGAGCAGTCCATTTTATTCTGTTAGTTAGACATTAAAACATCATTTTCTCCAAAACGATGTTTCTTATATTAAAACGCATACTGAATACCAAAAACCCCGGTAAAAGAAGTCGCCATTTGAGGCCCTTCCAGGTTTTGGTACAGCGGCAGTAATCCCTCAAATGCAAAACGCACACCTCTGAGACTTCCCTGACGCACATAAAAATTTAAACCAAGTCCTGCATCCAGGCGCTGGCCGCCCTGCATGTTCGGATCACGTGCGGGATCGATGGATGGATCAAGCCTTGGGTCGCGGCCAATGATATTACCCCGGTGGTTGAAATCGATTCTGAACAGCGGGGAAAACCAGTCATTCACCACGTAACCGGTCCATGCTGTGGCATTGACACGTTCTCCCAGCCGGTAGTTGTTCTTGTTATCATAAAAACTAAATTGGCCCGATGCCTGCGCACCAAACGATGTTCGCTCTCTCTGTGCAAGCCATGTTAGTCCGGAAATCAGATCTGCGGTGCCGGAACCCAGCTGCATGTTATAGCCTTCAAAATAATCGATGTTGCCGGTCGGGAGTGTAAAGCCAATTTCGGCATGCATTCGCTGAAAGTTCCTGTTATAAAACATATACATCCCGGAAAAACGAAGATCTGCGAGGCCACTGGTGTTATGTGCATGATCTTCTCCATAACCCGGTGCATGGGCATGGCTCATATTGTGAAACATCAAATCACCCATCAGCATCAGGGTAAGCCTGTGGGACGTTGCGAACATCACCTCAAGCATATGCATGTGCATCATCATTTCCTTGCCGGTCATGATGTAATTATCCAGGATATTGGATAATGGCACTTCACTGGCGCCATCGAGGTGGCGATCGGAGTAGGTGAAGAAGTATTTGTAGCCAAACATCCACTCTCCTTTATGGTGGGTATGTTCGGCGTGCACACCGATTGGAGCATGCCCGTCCGGGCGTGAGGCGGTCCACAGGGCGTTTATGTTTTCAACAAAAAGCAGGCAGATTAAAACAGAGACACCTGCTAATAAGGTTCTTTTTGAAGTTGTTTTCTTGCTTTGAGGACAGTTCATAAATGGCTGTTACGTTTTGTCGATTGGTTATGTTTATTAGAATAAAACAGACTGTTATTTACGATTTCTAACAGTCTGTTTTCTTATATGTTACGAAATCAGTTAGGGCATTTTTTATGATTAATGTGAAGTAACATCCGTTTCTTAATTCATTACATTTCTAAAAACTGTAGCTTAATTCGATGAATATTCGCCGGCCGGGTTCGAAAAGCTTGGATCTGTCCGCATCAAATTCAGGATTAACGTTTCGGTTTAAATGCTCTTCGTAATTTTTATTAAACAAATTTCTTATACCGGCTGCTAATTCAAATCCGTTCCACAACGTAGCACCCGAGTAAATATCTACAAGCCAGAAAGAGGATGTAGGCTGCTCGCCAAATCGTTCATCGATACGATCCTGTGCAGAAACCTGCCGAACGCTCAGGTTCGGAGTAAAGCGGTTTGCAAGGAGTCCCTGAATGATAAAAGATTGCTCAAACGGTGGAATTTCGGCCACCGCATCTCCGCTGTCTGTGTACTCAGCAAATGTGTAGGAGCTTATCCATTGAAGATAAAATTTTGAACTCACCTCAAAGTTTACTGATGTTTCAAAACCTGTTTTTACTATGTTTCCACGATTTCGAAACTCTCGTACTCCGGGAACTCCCATCCCTACTGGATTGATTTCAGGAGCAATCTCTGCAGAGATGTAATCTGTTGTATATCCGATAAACCCGTTTAAAGTGAGCTGAAGGCGTGAGATATGGCTATCGAAAATCAGATCTGCCTGATGATTGGCTTCCGGTTTCAGATCGGGGTTGCCAGCAAATTCAAACGGATTGCGTCCAATCGCCAGAAAGTTGATATACCGCTCCGTAACGTCCGGACTTCGAACGCCTCTCCCCGCGTAGAGGCTGATCACTGTATTGTCCGACAACGATCTGCTTAAACCTGCACTGATGCTAAAGTTCAGGAACGAAGATGAAAGATCACGATTCTGAAAGCGTGGTGCCGGATTACGAGCATCGGCTTTATTATAGTCCACGCGGGTTCCGAATTTAAGGGTCCATACATCCCGAAAATAATCGCCGCCTGCATAGAGCCCAAAATTTGTGGTATATGCATCTTGCCAAAGGTTGTACTGCATACTTTCTCCGGCTCTTGGCCCCATTTTAAAATCTACAAAACGAGTACCATCAATCCCTTGATGATCAATGTTTCCTGTGATGTTCCAGGTACCAGAATTGAGAAACCCTTTCGCCTGTGCCCGTATCCCCTGAGATCGCGTTTCTGCAAGTGCAACCGCATCTCGCATTTGAAAGGATTCACGATTACGGTTATTCATTTCATGGTCCACAAAAGTGTAGTATGCATCCAGTGATACAGATCGAAGTGTAATGTAATCCGGCTCCCAACTGTACCCTACACTGGCTTTATAGGTATCATCAATTGCCATGTCCATTGGCAAAGCAGGAAAATCTGCATCGCGGACAAACGACTGCGACCAGCCGGCCCGAATATGTTGGGTTTTGTTAAGACGGTATCCCAGATCTAATCCATAATCATAGGAAGTAAAGGAAGCCCCAACTGCAGTACCACTGCCACTTTCATAATCTGAAGCACTCGAAAGACCACCGCTTAAAATAGCGCTTAAGCGGTTATTCCGAATCATAAGGCGGGTATCGGCAATTTGATGGCCCGTGTTTGTTTCGATTCCGGTCCTGATATCACCCTGAACATGTGAACCTGTAAACTCACCCGGCTTTTGTTTAATAAAGTTTACTGTACCTCCAAAAGCAGGACCAAATTCGAGCGCATGAGGGCCATGGTAGATTTCAACCCTTTCAATATCAGACAAACGGATATGTGAGGTGGGCGGATCCATTCGATTAGGGCAAGCTGCTGCTGAACTGGTAAGGCCGTCAACCCGAATGTTAAGACGGCTTGCTGAATTCCCCCGAATTACAGGGTCAATCCCAAATCCACCTCTTCGCACACCGGATACATTCGGTGCATTACGCAAAAAGGCCCCGGAATCAACAGGTTTAAAAATAACGCTGCTCACATCTTCTCGTATGGAAGGGTCTTGTTTTACCCTATGTGCTAATACTGTAACCGGCTGTAATTGCCGGGTATCCGGTACCATTTCAATGCGTAATAAAGAGGGTAAATCATCCAGATATACCTGCATCTCAAATGTTCGGAACCCAACACTGGATATACGCAGATGCACCATTTGCTGAGAACTGTCTACACTGAAGTGGAAATAGCCTGATTCGTCGGTGGTTGTAATGATGTTCTGGTCCTTAAGTGTCACGTGTGCGCCTGGCAGTACTAATCCGGACTGCGTACTTATCACCTTGCCTTCTACATGTTTTTGAGCTATTCCATCTTGCGTTAATGCTACAAAAATGAGCAGTGAAATTCCTATAAAAGGATAGATATACTTATACTTTTTCAATTTCATTATCTTGTACTTTAATATGTAAATACTACAGGTTTATTCTTGATACGATTCATCATAGACGTTGCCTCTCCAAGCTCAAAATTTGCTGGGAGGTTACTGCCGTCCATTCCGTATGCCTGCATACACATGGGGCAAACAATTACTTTACCACCCTGGTCTACAAAAGAACTGAGCTTTTCTACAAGGCTTTCACCGCGAAAAGAGAGGTTACCTGCAGCTGTTTCAAGAAGGCGCACTCCATGAACATTTAAGAAAATGATCACTTCCAAATCGTTTGAAAGGCCCATTTCTGCAAAATGAATTGCCATATATGTACTGTGAGCATCATCAAAAGCATCACTTGTTAAATTGATAATCATTTCAGACGATTCCATCTGAAGATAATTTTTTGCCTCTGACGATATATTGGCCAGAGATATAATCAAAAGTGCGATTAATACAATTTTTAATGTTTTCATAATTTTAAATTTGGTTTGAAATTCAATTTCTATGGTTTTTTTGATGTAAATTGTGTTAAAATTCATTTACCGTTATTGTTATTTTCAGCTTGTCCCACATCAAGTCTATCACGCCTTTACCTTCAAAATTTCCTAACACATTATCGGTCAGCTGTTCTGTAAATTCGTACTGAACCGGTTCAACATCGATTCGTAGAACGTCTAAATCATGGTCATAATCATCAGCCAAATGTTTATATCAGTTTTTATTCAGGATAACTGTCCAATTTTCTCTGCCGGGTATGGTGAAAAAGGCATATTTACCCGCAGGCACAACCTGATTTTTGATTCTCAGGTCATTGTCAAACTTAAGGGTTGTGGCTATGTGTACCATGGTGATCGTGTTGATGATGCGAAAGTGTCTCATTCATTTCTTCTGACATAGTATCTGAAAGAGATTGGTGATGTTCATGAGAGTGAGAATGATCCACCATTACCTCTCCTTCGGAGGTGTGACTTTCGGTATGCCTGCCATCTGAGCTGCAAGAAACAAAGAGTAACAGAACAGCGGCTATGAATGTGTTTCTGGCTGTACTATAAAGTCTTATAGTTGAAATGACCGATCTATATAAAGTTGATGTTCCTTTTTTCTTATATCGCGGAGAGATCAATCTTTTTTTCGCATGTGAACGTTTTAGTATCATGATTTGATAGTTTTTGACAATACAATACAGTAGGCAGGTATGTATTGTATCAGATTAGGGTTAAAATCAAGCAGACAGAGATATCTTGTCTGCTTTCGAAGCAAGGAGCTGCTTTTAACCTTTAGGAGGAGGGACTAAAACATCAATAAAGATAGACAGGTATTGATCGTCAATACTGCAAGAATGAATCTCTTGTATGCTTTTTTGGTATGGGCAGGGGAGTTCTGTGTAATAGGCAAGGTGGTTCAGTAGTGTTTGGTAAAAAAGGGTTGCCTCTTCCGGTAGTTCCTCATCATGCATCGCTGTCAGATCAACTACCCTATTCGTTACGTAGCAGAACCCGTTGCAACCATTTTCCTCCACATCTCTCATCTCGCACTCTTCTGTTGCGATTTGTTCCCAGTTCAAGCCATACTCAAGCAGAGGCAAAAGAGGCGCCAGCCATGCTGCCATGTAGCAAATGAGTAAAAACCTGGAAATTTGAAGGTTAAATGGGGACATCAATACAATTGATTATGTAAATAGTTACAAGGAATTCAGTTTTTTTTTCGAGCATTTCTCCAACAATGTTTTCAACCCGTCTGATTTAATATTTTTGCCAATAAATACAATCTTACTCTGTTTCAATTCTCCCATTTCCCAATCGCCAATTTCTTCTATTCCCAATCGTTTCCCTACGGACTGAATCACTTTTTTCTTATTGTTTTCTGTTGAGTATATAATCCCTTTAACTCTATAGATATTCTTTGCTTGAAATGTAAGATATACAAATAAGTGATGGTAAAGTTTTTGTATGTCAAAAGGGTCGGAAAAAACAAAAGAGTGTGTTATGATATCCTGGTGCTTGTGTATGCGGACATGATTGCAGCTTTTTTCATCATAATGATGGTTACAATCACCGGTAGGAGAATGGTGCCTTGAATCTGATTTAATGAGGGTACTTTTTTCTATTTTATTTCCGATGCAGCTCTCAACCGGATATCCGTGATTACCCTTAACTACTACCTCAGCATATGGATTCATGTTCTTCAGTAAGTCTTTTAATACATCAACATAATTAGAGTGAACCAAATCAGTTTTATTGATCAACAACAGGTCACTAAAGGAAATTTGTTGACGTGCTTCTTCTGTGTCTTTTAGTTGATCTTCAATCAGTTCGGCATCTATGAGGCAAATGATTCTCTGTAATTCAAATGCATTCTTTATAGCCGGATGAGTTAAAAATGGCTCAGCAATACCGGCAGGATCTGCAACACCGGTGGCTTCAATAATCAGTTCGTCAAACTTTTCTCTTCGTTCATATAAATCATTTAATAATTCATAAAGGTTTTCGTTCAGTGTACAGCACAAACAGCCATTATTCATCTCTACAGTATTATCGTCAGAGCGAATAATTAAATCCCCGTCAATACTCTGTTCACCGTACTCATTTTCAATTATTGCAAACCTGGTATTTGGTTTTTTTTTGATTAAATAATTGAGATACGTTGTTTTTCCGGCTCCCAAAAAGCCTGTGAGTATGGTCGTTTTTTTCATTTCTCAATTATCTGTTAAGCAGTTTTCACATTTACCCTCTGCCAATACCATAAGATGATCAATTTTAAATCCGCTTAATTTTGCTAAATACGAGTCTGGTAAGTTGGGTAAACCCACTACTGATTCACAAGAATAGCATTTGAAATGTGGGTGATCGTGCTTTTCCGCCTTTCTTGAATGGTTATCGAATACATAACTCACTTTTCCATTAGAATCTACAATTTTGCAAATCAGGTTCGCCTCTAAAAAACAATCCAAAATTCGATAGATCGTCACTCTATCCATTTTATCCTTAAATTGTTTTTCCAGAGTACTATGCGAAAATGCGTGATTGAACCGAATTAAATGTTTCAAAACATCCAGCCGGTGCGATGTTATCCTGACATCATGTGCTTTGAGAATTTCTCTCGTATTCATTTAGAACGGATTAAATTAAAGAATTCACTTCGGTTATCAGATTCTTCAAAAATACCATCGTATTCGATTGTGGTGGTCTTACTGGTTTTGTCGTTAACTCCTCTGGTAGATATACAGGTATGATCCGCCTCAACAACGACAATGATATTATTGGTATCCAGAGCGATCTTCAATTCGTTAAATATTTGGATACTCAATCGCTCCTGGATCTGTGGCCTTCGGGCATAATAATCCACTATTCGATTTATTTTGGACAGACCGATCACTTTTCCACTTGAAATATATCCTACATGGGCTTTTCCAATAATTGGCAGGAAGTGATGTTCACATGCTGAATTGATGGTAATATTACTTTCAACCAACATTTTATTGTATTCATACTTATTATCAAAAACTGAAATTTCAGGTTTATTTTCCGAATTCAATCCATAAAACATCTCTTTAACGTACATTTTCGCCACGCGATATGGAGTGCCTGACAAACTATCGTCTGTTAGATCTAACCCCAGCTCCTCCATTATCTTTTTAAAATAGCCTTGTATGGCTTCAATTTTTTCTTCGTCTTATTTTTTAAATGCATGAGATGTTAACGGAGTGTCGATAGATGTCATCTGATGGCTATCATCAACTAAATCAATTTGTTCATTTATTTCTTTACTCATTTTTCCAGGAAATCAAAAGTTTTCTGATTGATGTTTATTTTTCTGTAAAAACAGGCTTTACGGTTTTCACCTTGTTTATTCAACGTATGACAAGCACCGCCTTTCGTCAGTGTTACTTTATACACGACTGCATCCTGGTCGCAATCTATGAAGATCTGATCAACGGTTAAATAATTACCAGATGTTTCTCCTTTCACCCACATTTTATTTCTTGAGGTGCTAAAAAAAGCAGCAACCCTGTTCTCTAACGTATACGAAAATGCTTCCTCGTTAATGTATGCAAGCATCAGTATTTGGCCTGTACTAATTTCCTGTACAGCAACAGGCAAAAGCCCGCCCCGTTTCTCAAATTGGGGTGAAATTTTTTCAGTTTCTTCTAATTGTCTCAAAGCAAATAGCATTAAATTTGCAACAGTGTTGCAAATTTAATGATTAATTAAGTTCCCCCAAAATCTTTGACTTCCAGTTCTCTGATTATGCTTGCAGTTTTCAGCCTTTTCAAATTCGCACGTTTACTTTTTGGCAAAATAATCACTGATTGCATTCTCAATTTGGTGTTGCGTGATGGAGTTCTGAAATAAGTATTTCCTGTTTTTTCACTGAGGCCATGAAAGATGTCAATATCAAGATATCAGAGTTGAATGTAAACTACCTCAGAACTGCGACATATACGTAGCTGAATTAAATAATGATCAGATATGCTTCATTGCACACCTACTTGTATGCAATGACCAAAAATCGTGCTTCGGTCTCACCAATATTATCTATACTGTGTTTTCCCGGAG
>REDS01000110.1 GCA_007693395.1 Balneolaceae bacterium
CATCAATATGTTTTCTGGCACGGATTCTCTTTGCGTTTTCCCAGGCAAATGCCAGAGCTGAGATTATCACACCGACAAGAACAGCAAGTGCGAGGTTATGGAGTACAACAGTTACAAACATTACAATAATATCCGTAAGCGGCACTTTTCCAATAATCTTAAGGCTGGCCCACTAAAAGGTTCCAATGGCAACTATAGTCATTAAACCAACCAGTGCAGTCATGGGTACTTGCTCGATAATAAACGCCCCAAAAAGAATGAACATCAATAGCACCACAGCTGCAATCAGAATATGCAATTTAGCTGCGGGATTAGAAAACTGAGATAGCATTTTTAGTATCTTAAGCAGATGCAGAAAGAATATCAGTTACGGGTGCTTCCGCGCACTGCAGCAAAACCGGATGAACTAAAATCGTACATCTCCAAAGAAAAGAATATCCCCCGGGATGAAATCCGCCATATAGAGATTCTTCGCCGGTCGATTGATGCACGTCAAAAAACAGTGATCATCAACCTGAAAGTGAATGTTTATGTAGGTGAGGATTATAATGAAGAGCCTATCAACCTGCCTGACTATCCAAATGTAAGCAACGCCAAAGAGGTAGTGATAGTTGGTGCCGGGCCGGCAGGAATCTTTGCAGCACTTCAGCTAATTGAAGATGGATTAAAACCGGTAATTCTTGAACGCGGAAAAGATGTAAAAAACCGGATTGCAGACCTGAAAGGCATCAACGTAAAACACATTGTAAACGAAGACTCTAACTACTGTTTTGGTGAAGGAGGTGCCGGAACCTATTCGGATGGAAAGCTCTATACCCGGTCAAAAAAGCGGGGTAATATCCAGCGAATTCTTGAGCTTTTTGTTGGTTTTGGAGCTGTAAGGGATATTTTAGTGGATGCTCATCCTCATATTGGTACCAATAAACTGCCGCCAATTATCGCAACGATGAGAGAGTGCATTCTGGCAAGCGGCGGCAAGATACACTTCAACACGCGCGTTACAGATTTTCTGATTGAGAGTGGACAAATAAAAGGTGTTAAAACATTAAGTAATGAAACATTTCGGGCTGATAATGTAATTCTGGCGACAGGCCATTCTGCGCGTGATGTATTTGAGCTGCTGCACCGAAAAGAGATAAAAATTGACCTGAAGCCACTCGCCATCGGAGTAAGGGTAGAGCATGCCCAATCGCTTATAGACTCCATACAGTACAGTTGTGATGACAGAGGGCCGTATCTGCCGCCATCACTATATAGAATTGTTAAACAGGTTGGTGGGCGCGGGGTATACTCTTTCTGTATGTGCCCGGGCGGGGTTATTGCACCGTGCGCCACAAAGCCGGGCGAGATTGTAACAAACGGATGGTCGTCATCACGAAGGGCGCGGGCAACGGCAAATTCTGGAATTGTTGTGGAATTGAGGCCGGATGATTTTAAGCCGTATGAAAAATTCGGTCCGCTTGCAGCTATGGAATATCAAAAAGCAATTGAACAAAAAGCGTGGGAAGCGGGTGGTAAAACACAAACCGCTCCGGCTCAACGATTGGTAGATTTTGTTGAAGGCAGAGTATCATCTGATTTGCCAAATACATCATACGCACCGGGAATAACTCCGGTAGAGCTTTCCACGGTACTACCGCCAATCATCCACGAGGCATTGAAAAACGGATTTAAACAGTTTGATAAATCCATGAAGGGGTACTTAACAAATGAAGCCGTGGTTCATGCCCCGGAAACCAGAACATCATCACCGGTAAGTATTCCCAGAGATTACAGAACGCTGGAACACCCTGAGGTATCTGGGTTATACCCTTGCGGGGAGGGTGCCGGATATTCCGGAGGCATTGTTTCTGCTGCGATGGATGGTATTAAATGCGCTAAAGCTGTTGCCGGATTACCATTAAAGTAGCATCATCTTTATGATACTTTACGTGTACGTTCTTTTTGAAATGGTGATTGATGCCTACGGAAACCATCCAAAACGAAGAGCCAGAACAGCCGAAAAACCAGAGAGATCAGAGTTTCCTGTTCCTTCAAGGTTAACATTATTAACATACCTGTAGTACACTCCGCCGCTTACCCTGAACCAGCCCGTCACATTCAGGTGGATATTTGCTCCGGGTTGAAGAGAAAAAAAGCTGTCAGCAGTTCGGTCGAGCTCAATGTTTCTGTCTCTGTAGCGAACATCGCCACCGCCTACTGTAGCCTGGATGCCATAGTGAACTAATTTGTACGATCTGTTGAGATATTCCAGTTCAAAGCCACCGTAATTCATTCGCATTTCAGGGGTATCTATGTTTGGAACCTGCCAGCCGGTTGCATCGAAACCTGAATCTGTTCGATAATTGCCAAGGCCAATATTTAGTGTGTGGCCTTCGCGGAACGTAATTGCCCATGCAGCTCTTGATCCTCTCAGGTAAACCATTTCGCTATTAATAGAAGTAACACCAAAAAGCAGAGCACCAAATCCGCCATGATGTACTTCACCGGAGATCAATGTTTCTGTTTGTTGAGCTGGACTGATAAATGGAAACGCAGAGAGTATCAAAAAAAAAAGTGTGAATCTTTTCATCAGAAACCTCCAAACTTAATGGTGATGATTGCATTAAAGCCCGAAAAGTCACTATCTGTAAAACCAAAACTGTTGATTCCACTGGTAAATCTGTACCCAAAACCGGCAGATACCCGGAAAAATGTTGTTACATTCAGCTCTGCATGAACAGCAGGTTCAAATACAAAATAGCTGTCTATCTCATCTTCAAAATTTTCGTAGTTGCTTTCACGAAGCCCAACTGCACCAGCACCGGTTAGGGAAGAAACCGTAAAATGCGCAAGTTTGTAGGAACGGTTGGTATATTCAAAAACAAACCCGCCATATCCTGAAAAGGCATAGTAATCAACATCAGGAATACCAACTTGCGGTTCGGGAGCAAGGTGATTTGTAGCAAGGCCAAAACCGCCTCCGCCAAGTGAGATGGTATGCTTTTCACTTAGGTTGATGATCCATCCGCCGCGGCCTCCTACCCAAACAGCACCTTGGCCGGCAAGATTGCCAATCTGTACTACAGGCCCGCCAAAACCGCCGTGGGTTACATCTCCATCAAAGAGTGTTTCTGTTTGCTGGGCATTTGAAAGGTTTGGGATAATGGCAAAGAGCAGAAAGATTGATAAGGTGAGTAACGGCTTGAACGAGTCCATAAGAATAAATTTAGATTTAATTATCTAATTATCTCTTACGGATGCCTGGTAACACTGTTTCACAAATTTCTGACATAAAAAAACCTGATTGTGATTACACAATCAGGTTTAGTATGCTTGCAATAAGTTGTTATTTTTTCACATCAACCTGCCAGATCTCTTCGGCATAATCGCGGATGGTACGGTCGGATGAAAACTTACCGACACGCGCTGTATTGAGAAGTGCCATTCGGTTCCAGGCATCCTGATCGCGATAGAGCTCGTCCACCTTCGCCTGCTCATTGCAGTAAGCTTCATAATCAGCCAGTACAAGGAAGTAATCGCCTTTATGCAGCAGCGAATCGATGATCGGGCTGTACAAACCGGCGTCACTGTTAAAGAAACCGTCTCTTACCTGATCCAGTACTTTCTTAAGATCACTGTTCTTCTCGTAATAATCCCACGGGTTGTATCCTTCTCTGCGGAGTGCGTCAACGTCTTCAACCGTGTTACCGAAAATGAAGACATTTTCATCGCCCACTTCTTCTTTAATCTCAACGTTAGCACCATCGAGCGTACCTATGGTAAGAGCACCGTTCAGGGCAAACTTCATGTTACCGGTACCTGATGCCTCAAAACCGGCAGTTGAGATTTGTTCAGAAAGGTTCGCAGCGGGAATCATTTTTTCTGCAAGCGTAACACTGTAGTTCTCAAGGAAGATGAACTTTAGCTTACCGTTTAAATCCGGATCTTTATTGATCTTTTCGCCAACATCATTCATCAGCTTGATAAATAGTTTGGCCATTGTGTAGCCGGGGGCTGCCTTGCCGGCAACAAGAATGGTACGCGGAACCACATCAAGGGATGGGTCTGCCTTGATTTTGTTGTATTGTGTAATGGCATAAAAGGTAAGCATTAGCTGGCGCTTGTACTCATGAATTCGCTTGATCTGGATATCAAACATCGAGTTAACATCAACCTTGATGTCGCGTTTTTGCTCAATGTAATCTACCATTTGCTGCTTATTCTTCTGTTTGATCTGAACATAGCGATCCATGAAATCCTTATCGTCAATAAACTCCTCGATTTTCCGGAGCTGGCCGAGATCCGTTACCCAGCCTTCGCCAATTTTGCTGGTAAGCAGATCGGCGAGTTCCCGATTACACTGACGCAGCCAGCGGCGCGGGGTAATACCGTTGGTTTTATTGGTGAATTTATCCGGATAGATCTCATAAAAATCACGGAAGAGGGTTTTCTTGATAAGGTCACTGTGCAGAGCGGCAACTCCGTTTATTTTCCTTGAACCAACAATTCCGAGTGATGCCATGTGTACCACAGGATTCTCACCTTCACTTACAATAGAGAGGCGACTTATTTTTCCGCGATCATCACCAATTTTTAACTGCACATCCTGCAGGAATCGTCTGTTGATTTCATAAATGATTTGAAGGTGGCGGGGAAGCAGGTTTCTGAGCAGGGAGACCGGCCATTTTTCAAGGGCTTCCGGCAGCAGCGTATGGTTGGTGTACGCCATTGTTTTTTCGGTAATTTCCCAGGCCAGATCCCAATCCAGTCCTTCTTCATCAACCAGAACCCTCATCAATTCAGGAATGGCAAGGTTTGGATGTGTGTCATTACACTGGATGGCAACTTTATCGGGGAGTTTTCTCCAGTCGTCGTTGCTTTTCTTGAAGCGGCGTAAAATATCCTGCATGGAAGCTGAAACGAGAAAAAACTCTTGTTTGAGGCGGAGTTCCTGGCCAACAAAAACTTTGTCGTTAGGGTAAAGTACCCGAGAGATATTCTCGTTTAACTGGGTATCGCGAACTGCATCGATATACTGCCCCTGGTTAAAGCTCTTTAAATCTATCGAAGAAGATGATGTTGCTTTCCACAACCTAAGGTTATTTACAACATCATTTTTAAAGCCGGGGATTGGTGTATCGTAGGCAATGGCGAGCACATCGCGGGTGTCTTGCCATTTAAACCTGAGGTCACCATTCTCATCATGTGCAGCGTGTGAGTGGCCGTAAAAAGGCACATTATATTTGGTTTTCGGGCGTACAATATCCCAGGGATTTCCGTACCTCAGCCATAGGTCGGGCTTTTCTATTTGGTAGCCGTTTTCAATGGATTGATAGAAAATCCCGAAATCGTAACGAATGCCATAGCCTGTTGCAGGTATGCCAAGTGTAGCCATAGAATCGAGAAAGCAAGCGGCAAGCCGGCCAAGGCCTCCGTTACCTAAGCCCGCATCCCACTCAGAATTGCGAACTTCATCGTAATCCAAGCCTGCTTCTGCCATTGCTTCTGCGGCTACATCCTGCAAGCCGAGGTTCACGAGCATGTTATCCATCAGGCGCCCAATCAGGTACTCCATTGAGATGTAATAAACACGCTTCACATTGTTTTTATGATATCCCTGCTGTGTATCAATCCATCTGTCATGCAAACGATCCATCACCGAAAGAACTACGCTGCGATAGTTATCCCATTTGGTTTTCGAAAACTCATCTTTAGCGAGTGTATAGCGAAGGTGTTGTTTAATGTCTTCTCTGAAGGAGTCCACATCCATGCCACCGCGTGGATTTATTATTTTTGTCTTACTCATAGTTTTTAATTGTTGGTAGAATTAGTCTTTTCTGTAAATGCCCATATCCGGCTTAAAACCGGGGCGTGTTAAATTTATGGCAAACCCAAGCTTATGAAACGACTCATAAGCATTAATTGCAACAAAATCCTGCTCAAAAATACCAAATATTGAAGAACCGCTTCCGCTCATACAAGCGTAGCTGGCACCAAAATCAAAAAGTTGATCTTTTATGTTGCCAATAATTTCATAGGTTGCAATTACCGGAGGCTCCAGATTGTTCTGCAACAGATATTGCCACTGGTCTGGTTCTTCCTCGGTTAGGATGCTTTTTATTGAAAATTCTGGATTGGGATTAGGGTTGCATTTCTGATAAGCCTCAGCTGTAGATGATTCAAACCCGGGGTAAATCGTCAAAATCCATGCGTCAGGCTGAATATCCAGGGGTTCAACATCCTGGCCCAGACCGGTTCCTAACCCGGGTTTCCCTTTTATGAAAAAGGGGATATCAGCACCAAGATCTCTGCTAAGGTCAATTAGGTCGTCATCACTGAGGCCTGCACCCTCCATTTTATTCAGTATTCGGAAAGTGAGCGCTGCATTACTGCTGCCGCCGCCAAGCCCTGCGCCTGCCGGTATTTTTTTTGTGATATTAAACGCATACTGATTTTTCAGCCCAACATAGCGGCCAAAAGCCATATAAGCTTTGGTAATGAGATTACGCTCATCTACTGGTATTGCACTGTCTGACATGCTTAGCCGGTAGTTTTCTGATGGTTTCACTTCAAAGCGGTCGTTCCATTCAATAAAACAAAACCCTGTTTCTATACGATGGTACCCGGTTGGGAGCCGCTCAAGAATATGTAGTCCAAGATTTATTTTTGCGTAGGAGTTGGCTATCCAGGTCATTTGAGGAATTAATTTTTAAATCGCAGCTTAAAATAGAGAATACTGGAGGCCAATGTAAGCGATGCAATATTGGTTATTATAATTGGCAGATCAGAAATAAGTATACCGTAAGTAAGCCATAAAACAATACCGGTACAAAATATGGAGTACATGCCAAGAGAGAGGTCTTTAGCCGATTTGGTTTTCCAGGTTTTTATAACCTGAGGCAGAAATGCAACCGTTGTGCAGAAGCCGGCAATAAGGCCAATAATTGTGTTTACTTCCATATTAGTAGGATTAATTGTTTATAAACTGTTCTTTGATCTCTAAAAGATAGCTGTATGCTGCTTCACGGCTATTGTTGATTTCCCCATCGAAGATGGCATTCTTTATTTTTTCCTTCACCCTGCCGATGACGGGCCCCGGCTCCGTATCTAAAACTTTCATGATATCCTCACCTGAAACAGGATTTTTCCAGTTTCTGATTTTGTCTTTCTCTTCAACCTCTCTGATTCGTTTTTCAACTCTGTCGAAGTTGTTTTGGAATTTTTTCACCTTCCACTCATTTTTACTGGTAATATCAGCCCGGCAAAGAATCATCAGATCTTCAATTTCATCACCAGCTTCATAGATCAGGCGGCGTATTGCACTGTCGCTCACTTCATCCGATACAAGTGCAATCGGGCGGAGGTGCAGGCGAACCAGTTTTTGCACGTATTTCATCCGGTCATCGAGGGGGAGCGTAAGCCTTCGGAAGATTTTTGGCACCCATTTTGCCCCGAGCGCATCGTGACCGTGGAATGTCCATCCGGCATGTTTATCAAAACGTTTTGTGGGAGGTTTAGCGATATCATGCATAATGGCCGCCCATCGTAACCAGAGATTATCGCTTACTTCAGCTACATTATCGAGAACTTCGAGCGTATGCCAGAAATTATCTTTGTGCCGCTGGCCATTTTTTTCATCAACCCCCAGAAGGTTTACCATTTCAGGGAAAAATTGCTTCAGAAGATCGGTTTCAAGCAATAGTGCAAATCCGGCTGATGGTGTTGGTGCCATCACAATTTTGTTCAGTTCATCAAGAATTCTTTCCCGGGAGATTATGGATAAACGAGGAGCCATTTTTTGGATGGCTGCCACGGTATTAACATCAATCCGAAAATTGAGCTGAGTTGCAAATCGCACTGCCCGCATCATTCTGAGGGGGTCATCATCAAAGGTTTTTTCCGGATCGATGGGGGTACGGATTACTTCTGAATGCAGATCTTTGATGCCGCCAAACGGATCGTGAAGAACCCCGAAAGAGCCGGGATTAAGACACCATGATAGCGCATTTATGGTAAGATCCCTTCGAAGCTGATCATCTTTAAGGCTGCCATCTTCTACAATGGGTTTGCGTGATTCTCTTCTGTAACTCTCTTTTCTGGCACCTACAAATTCGAGGTCGAGTTTTTGATATTTTACCTGAGCTGTGCCAAACTGCTTAAAAACAGAGATTTTTGTATTTGGCAAGTTTTTGGCGAGCTCTTCAGCCAGGCGTATTCCGGAGCCAACCGTTACAAAGTCGATATCGGTACTTTGCTCTGCCGGTTTGTTAAGGTAGTAATCTCTCACATAACCGCCCACAACATACACCTTTTGACCAATGCTCTCAGCAGTTTTGCCAATATATTCAAACAGATCTCTGTGCTTCTTTGGGATTTCGATCAAGGTATTCCGTGCTTTTATTTAGCCTCCTAAAATAAAAACTATTCGAATAGCAATCAGCCTTATCTCACATATTTGTGATCAGGTAATTTCAGGCAAGAAATGAATTGATAATTTGGGAAAGCGGTGGAAAATAGAACAGCCTCTCCACAGTAGTTGTGCCGTGAAAGAGGCTGTTGTTGCTCTCTGAATAAATTACAGTTGTGCATAGAGCATGCTTAATTTCATGTTTTCATTCTCAATACGTACAGAATCGATATGGTTTCTAACCGCAATTCTAAAGTAATGTTCCGGTTGAATAACCCAATTAGCATTCAGGACTTCTAAGTAGGGATATCTATTTCTGATTTTTATAACACAATGATGCGATCGAACCGGACAGGAAAATCTCTTATTTTGTAACTTATAAATAGCTATTAAAAAAAGACAAAAGATATGAAATTCATCCATAGAGCCACTCTTTTATTTAGCATACCTTTACTTTTTACTGCTTGTTCACCGGAGTCGGTTCAGAGGTTACAGCACGATCACAATGAGGAGGATGTGAGAGTTTACAGAGGTATGGAATATGTATACAGTGATGCTGAAAGCTCCTCAGCGATCCTTGCTTACTACCGCCACATCGAAGGGAGAATTGTACTGGATCTTGAAGTAATAAATTATGGCGATGAACCGATCCGATTTAGTACTGATGATATCTCATACAGTGCATATCAGTTTAGATTCCGTTATGATGAAAACCCTGATGATGGTGAATGGTATGAATTTTTGATTGCAGAGGGAGAAGCGCACAATCCTGAAGAGATGATTTTAAATATCGACAGGGAAACTTCGAGGGCAACAGCACGAAATCGAACAAATGTTGTACTTGAAAGCATTGCGGGAACAGCAAATGCCATTGATGATATCTCCAGTATTGGGAGCAGCTCATCATCAGAACGGGCTGCGAGAGATGTTCGAAGAACGAGGCTGGCTAAGGAGCGTGCTGAGCGCAGAGAACAGTTCTATGCGCAGGCAGCAAACCTGAATGACATGCGGGCCTATTGGGAAACATCAGCAATAAGAACTACCGATCTGCTTCCCGGTGAAACTCTCGCAGGTGAAATCAGCATCACAAACATAAAAGAAGCCAGAATTTACCTGCTGGATGTTCAGATTGGTAATGATCTCCACCGGTTCAGATTTTTTCAGCGTAGTTACGAACCGTAATTTGATACGGACGTAACCCACGCCGATCCAAGGGCTTTAATTTTGCTTCAAAATGGAGTGATCGCCAACATGAATTTCACCATGAGCCCGGCTCACTTCTGCATGGTTTCCGATTGAGGAGTTGTCCAGTTTGCTGTCTGCTATAGAAGCGTTGTGCTGAACAATGGAATTTTTGAGTGTACTGTTTTTGATTGTTGTGCCGGCCTCAATACTTACATAAGGGCCAATCTCACTGCCGGTAATAGTAACGCCTTCAGCGATAAAAACCGGTGGGTGTATTGTGGATCCTTCAAATTCTCCGAAACTGTGGTTCTCTTTTTCCAAAATAACCGAGGTTGTATCCAGCCAAGCAGGTAGTGTGCCGCAATCGAGCCATTCATCAACAGTAGCTTTTTTAAACACTTTTCCATCCTTCAGGAGTCTGTCGAGAGCGTCTGTTAGCTGGTACTCATTTCCGTGCCCGGTAACATTATTATCTAGCAGATACTGAATCTCTTTTTTCAGATCCTCACCTTTTTTGAAATAGTACACACCAATTATCGCCAGGTTTGAAATTGGCTCACTTGGCTTTTCAACAAAATCAGTAATGGTATCGCCTTCGTGAACGGCAACCCCAAATCGGGATGGGTCTTCAACCTCTTTCAGCCAGATTACACTATCAGCATCTTCAACAGATACTTTCTCTTTTGAGTCGAAAAGAGTATCGGCAAATACGATGATTACTTCACCTTTTAGATCTTCATTGGCGCACGATACAGCATGTGCGGTACCGAGGGCTGTCTCCTGTACACGAAATGTTGCTTTTGCGTTGTGGCGGTTACTCATCTCTTCAAGTGTATTTTTGATATCCTTGCTAAAATCGGGGCCAAGAATGTATACCACTTCTGTAATGGTACGGTCGAGTGTTCGGGCAAATGTTTCGATAATTCTCTCGATAATCATGGTGCCGGCAACCGGTAAAAGAGGTTTTGGAGTGGTATGAGAATGAGGGCGTACTCTTGTACCGCGGCCTGCCATTGGGATAATTAATTTCATGCTATAATTTTCTGGTTAGTTATTATTTGCAGATGATGTTACAGGGGAATCAACAAAAAGAAGTTTCTCTAACCGGGAACATCTTTTTGTTGATTGTTTACTATCTTTTGGATCTTTGGTTGAATTAATTTTCCATCAGTATTAAGATAACAGATTGATTACTCAGATTCGACCTGCCTGCGGCTGAATTAACTCAAACAACAGTTTTACATTGAATTCATACTCAGTTCTTACCAATGCCCTTCTGCTTTTAATGATCGCTGTATTTATTCGGCATTCGCTGCATAGATTACGCTTCTTCCTGCACATGTTTCAACAGCTTGGTTATAAAACCAACGAATTGAGGCAGTGGCTTTCTTCCAACCTTATTGCGAAAGTATTCACAATAGAGCACCTGCTCTACAGTTTTCTTCTGCTGGCGATGTACTTTTTCCTGGCAGACCTGATTACGCTTACTACAGGTGCAATTACCATGAGCGTGTTTACCATTTTTTGGTTTTATGGCACATCGAAGTACACACCCGAAAAAGAGAAAAAACCGCTTGTTTATACACCACGCATGAAGAGGTTGGGAGGCACTCTTCTTCTGTTTTTTTTAGCGCTTTGGTTTTTCCTGTTAGACTCTGGCTTTGATTTACGCCAGGTACAAGATTTTTCTGAAGCGTTTATAATAGCAGACCCTTATTTCATCGCCTATGCACTGCTTTTTACAGATGTTTTTGTGCCATTCATTCTGTACGTTGGCGCCTGGCTCTTGAAGCCCGTTGAGGCAACCATTCAAAACGGATTTAAACGTAAAGCCCGGAAAAAGCTGGCATCCATGCCGGATTTAAAAGTAGTTGCAATTACCGGAAGTTACGGCAAAACCAGTACCAAGTTTGTGATTAACGCTTTTCTGAAAGAGAGGATGAATGTTTGCGTAACTCCCGGCAGCTACAACACACCCATGGGTATTTGCAAAGTGATTAACAACGACTTGAATGCCCAGCACAATGTATTAATACTTGAGATGGGTGCACGTTATGCGGGCAACATCAAAGAATTGTGCGATATAGCCCAGCCCGATATCGCCGTACTCACCAACATTGGTGTAGCTCACCTCGAAACGTTTGGATCGAAAGAAGTGATTATTATGGAAAAATCAACCCTTGCGAGAGAGCTAAAACCGGGGGGTACGCTTATTCTGAATGGCGATGACCCAAATTTACGGCAACTGAGTAACATCGGAAGAGATGACATTAAAATTGTGCTCACAGGCGAAATCGGAACAGTAACTGCTACTCATGTTGAAGTGAATGCTGCAGGTACGGAGTTTTCACTGAACTGGCTAAATGAATCCGGAGAGATTAAGCAATCCGAAAAAATCAGAACCAAACTGCTTGGTGCTCATAACATTCAGAACTTTCTGCTTGGTGCAGCAGTGGGTAGTGAGTTTGGTATTCGTCCGCAAACAATAGCACTCGCAGCTTCCGCCATAGAACCGGTAGAGCACAGGCTTCAGCTTAAAGAGCGAAACGGTATGCTTATAATTGATGATGCCTTCAACTCAAACCCTATTGGTGCCCGCAATGCAGTGGATATCCTTGTTTCTTTCAAGAAAGGGAGGAAAATTATTATCACTCCCGGCATGATTGAACTTGGTGACCTTGAGTATGAGGAGAACAGAAAATTTGGGGAGCATATCGGGCTTGCAAATATTGATCTGGTGATTCTTGTAGGAAAAGAGCGCACAAGGCCAATTCTTGAGGGTATTACATCATCAATAAAAGGGAATAACAAAGAGGTTCAGATTGTGGATACCCTCTTTGAGGCGAACGATATATTGAACGATTACGCCCGGGCCGGCGATATTGTTCTTTATGAAAATGATTTGCCGGATACCTTTACGAACTAACCTATTTAACCACATGATGATGTGAATTGGCGGCATTAAAGAAACAAATCTTTTAAGCGGCTGTTTTTTGCTTTATCAACAGAACCTGCCTGATAAAAAGCGGCAGGTTAAATATTTTCCATTTTTAAAACAGGTGATAGGAAAAGATTTGTATTTATTCTCACAATTCTAAGTTTTTCAGTTGAAGTTAACGGCTGTGTGGTTTCCGGTGGTTCGGTAATTACACCAGAACCAATTGTTATTGGCGAACCTCCATCCCAAAAAGTTGTAAAAAAGAAAAAACAACACAATCCCGCCATGCTATGCGCATACCACCCGGCCATATGCCATCGCTCGGGATGTGCAGAATATGGTATTTAGACAGGCCTCCGGGCCATCAGCCACCGCAAGGTAATTACAGAACGTTGAGCCAATGGGTTCCATACAATAAAGTGTTGATTAGGAGATAGTCGTTACCTTTAAAATTTCAAAGGCAGTTCAAGTTGCTCGCCAATGGTACCGCCTTCGGTTAGGTTTAAACTCGAAACGGATATCCCAAGAAGGCGAACTTCCCGGCTTCCGGCTTCTGTTTCCCTGAGCAGTTTTTTTGCCACTTCGGCAATCTCCTCCTTTTGATGTGTGAAATGGATGAGTGTTAGGCTGCGGGTAACAGTTTCGAAATTCTTGTAGCGTACTTTTAGTGTAACGGTTTTTCCCGCTGCCTGTAATTTTTCCATGGAATCAGCAATTTTTCCGGACAGATCATCCAGAAAGTCGTGTATCCATTGAAGGTCGGAGATATCTTCAGAAAATGTTCTCTCTTTACCAATAGACTTTCTGATGCGATGCGGTTTAACCATGCGCTTGTCTTGCCCGCGCACAATTCTGTAGTAATGATGCCCCGATTTACCAAACAGTTTTACCAGTTCCACCTCACTTTTCTGCTTTAAATCTGCCCCGTTTTTAATGCCCAGGCTCTCCATCTTTGCCTGAGTTGCCTTGCCCACCCCATGAAATTTGCCGATTTCAAGTTTTTCAATAAATAGCTCTGCTTCTTCGGGTGTGATCACGCTCAAACCATCGGGCTTGTCGAGGTCGGAGGCTATTTTTGCAAGAAACTTATTGAACGATACACCGGCTGATGCTGTAAGGCCGGTCTCTTTTTTTACCATTTTTTTTATGCGAACAGCGATAATGGTGGCTGATGGAATCTGAACATGATTTTCGGTAACATCCAAATAAGCTTCATCAAGTGAGAGAGGTTCAACAAGATCGGTGAATTGATGGAAGATGTCCCTTATCTGGTTTGATACTTCTTTGTAAACATCAAAGCGGGGTTTCAAAAAAACGGCGTGGGGGCACAACTTTACCGCCCGGGAAGCGGGCATTGCTGAGTGGATTCCAAACCTGCGGGCCTCATAGCTGGCTGCCGCAACAACACCTCGTCCCTGAGGTGAGCCGCCAACCACTACAGGTCTGTTTTTAAATTCAGGAAAATCCCGCTGTTCAACCGATGCAAAAAAGGCATCCATATCAATATGAATGATTTTTCTGATGATTTCGGACGGTTTTCTCATAAAAGCTGATTCAAAAAAGGGAAAAATTTGTATCTTAGCCCGCTGAATAAAGTACCACAATTAAAACTTTTGATTCATGGAAGAATTAAACAGCGTAACAATTTACTGGTTAATCTCAATCGGCCTTTTTGTTGGGTTTATCATTGATTTGATTATGATCAAACGAGGTATCGGCATGATTGGAAATGTGCTTTGGGGCGCTGCGGGATCAGTTATCATCGGGGTAATTTCTATTCAGTTAAACCTATTTGCACCATTAGTTTATGCAGCTATTGGTTCCATTGCATTTCTATTTCTGATCAACGTTTTCAGTTTTCATGCAGACGATAAAGTGGATGCCAAATCCGTTTGACCCTGTAAACCGATTTGTTTTTTGAGTTTACCTCCACTTGACGGTTACACGCTATGGTTGCTGCCTGATGAAAAATCGGCCTCAAAACTCGGGCAGCCCATCGAAGAGATCAGCACAATTTTTGATTCGTATCCGTTCTATCCCCATATAACCATCGGGAGGGTACCGTACTCAGATCCGGTAAGGCTCTCATCACTTCTGCCATCTATAGCTACCGGTATAAAGCCCCTCACCATAACACTCCATTCTGTAGAGTGCAGGGATAATCCCTATCAGAAATTGATATTCACAATCAAAAATAAACTCCAATTTACTTTGGCCGCAGATGCTATTGACCGAATTTTTGAAGGTGATTTCGGCAAGAGAAGAGATCATCACATATCTGTTCTGTATGCAAATATATCATGCGAAGAGTTTAAAGAGGATAAAGTAAACCTGAAGTGTTATCTCAGCAAATCATTTCTGTTCAATAAGATCGCGTTGGTTTGCCTGAAAGGGTCACCAGACAAATGGAGAATTGTTAAAGCCTGTGAATTGCAGACAGCGTGAGTTTACATTTGGATGTATTTAGCATATTTACGACAATAAGGCTCCTAGCTACCATAACATAGAAAGGAGGATGATGAGCGACTATAAGTTTTATGAACAGGTAAATAAGGCATTTGATAAAGCCGCTGCCTACACACGATTTGATAAGGGACTACTTGCACAGATGAAATCATGCAATGATGTATTGCATATTACATTTCCTTTAGAGAGAGACGACGGCAGTATTGAAGTAATTCATGCATGGCGGGTGGAGCACAGCCATCACAAACTACCAACAAAAGGGGGTATTCGTTATGCTATGACCGTTAATGAAGATGAAACCATGGCTCTTGCTGCCCTGATGACCTACAAATGTGCGGTGGTGGATGTGCCCTTTGGGGGGGCGAAGGGAGGTATCAGAATTGATAAAAACAACTATTCTGATGAGGAACTGGAGCGAATCACACGGAGATACACATTTCAGCTATACAAGAAAAATTTTATTGGCCCTGGCTCTGATGTGCCGGCGCCCGACTATGGCACAAGTGCCCGTGAGATGGGCTGGATACTGGACACGTTCAGGCAGATCAGCTCTGATATTGACGCTGAAGGATGTGTTACCGGGAAGCCGTTAAGCCAGGGAGGTATTCGCGGCAGGACTGAGGCAACAGGGCGTGGTGTGTTTTTTGGAATTGAAGAGGCTTGCTCAAACGCTGAGGATATGCAAGTACTTGGCCTTGAGCCCGGTATTGAAGGAAAAACATTCATCGTCCAAGGGCTTGGTAATGTAGGCTACCACTCTGCAAAATATATGACTGAGGCCGGAGCCATCTTGATAGGCGTGGCTGAGATGGATGGCTCTATTTACAACAGCAATGGCATAGACCTTGAAAAACTGATGGAGTACAAAAAAGAGACAGGTGGTGTAACCGGCTTTGAAGGCACGATAAAGCTCAAAGACAGTTGGGCTGTTCTTGAGGAGGAGTGTGATATTCTGATACCGGCTGCACTGGAAAACCAGCTGAACATGAAAAATGCCAAAATAATTAAAGCAAAAATTATTGGTGAAGCTGCGAATGGCCCAACCACATCAGATGCTCACGAAATCATAAAAAGCAGAGGGGCGCTAATTATACCGGATAACTATCTGAATGCTGGTGGTGTAACCGTCTCTTATTTTGAGTGGCTTAAAAACATTCAGCATGTCCGGTTTGGCAGAATGGGCAAACGTTTTGAGGAGGATAGTTTCAAGCGAATTCTTTCAGTGATTGAAACCATTTCTGACAGAAAATTCACCTCAAAAGAGCTCGAATCACTTGCGCGAGGGGCAGGCGAACGGGAGCTTGTTGATTCAGGGCTAAAGGATACTATGGTAACCAGCTACAACGAGATTAATGAATTGAGGAAACTGCATGATGTTGATCTCCGAACAGCGGCCTTTATCAGTGCAATTAACAAAGTTGGCGGTATTTATGAGCAAATGGGAATATTTCCATAAAATAGATTGCATAAAAAAACCCTGCACGAGTCAACGTGCAGGGCTCAATAGTATGCATATCTTTTAACCAAAACATTTATATACAACTACGCCGTATTTGAGAGAAGGTTTCACATATTCTCATCTTTTTTTTAAAAAAACAGGTATCTAATCATTATCCCCGCATGCAGGTATTAAAAAATATTTCCACCCTGTACACGTGCCGCAGGGAAGGCTTGCAGCAGAACGTTCATTCCATACAACATGCTGCCTTAGTTTGGGTTAACGGCAAATTTAAGTGGGCAGGAAAGGAAGCAGATCTGCCCGCAGAGTTTCAATCAGCAGAAGCTGTTGATGCAAATGGCAACATAGTGGTGCCGGGCCTGATCGATTGCCACACACATCTCTGTTTTGGCGGATGGCGGCCTGATGAATTTGAGATGCGAATCCGCGGGAAAAGTTATCTGGAAATTGCAAAAGCAGGTGGTGGTATTCTCTCAACGGTAGAACAGACCCGTGAGGCTACGTTTGAGGAGCTTTATGTAAAGTCTGCATCACTCCTTACAAAAATAATGGCACTTGGAGTTACAACCATTGAGTGTAAAAGTGGCTACGGATTAACATTAAAGGATGAGATAAAACAGCTTCGGGTTTATAAAAAACTGCAGGAACAATTTCCTGTTGATTTGAAAACCACTTTTTTGGGAGCACACACAATCCCACCGGAATTTAAGTTAAACCGAAAAGGATACATTGATTTGATTGCAGATGTGATGATTCCGGCAGTAGCAGACGAGAAACTGGCTGATTTTTGCGATGTTTTTGTGGAAGAATCAGCTTTTACTGTTGATGAAGCCAGGAGAATTCTGGAAACAGGTAAAAAGTATGGCCTTATCCCAAAACTTCATGCAGATCAGCTGAGTAGTGGATATGGAGCTGAATTATCTGCAGAGGTTGGAGCCATCAGTGCGGATCACCTTGAGCAGGTTTCTGACGAAGGCCTTAAAAAGATGGCAGAGCATGGGGTTACAGGTGTTACACTTCCGCTTGCATCACTTTATACCCAACAGCCATATTTAGATTGCCGGCGGCTTGTTAATGCAGATGTGCCTGTGGCTGTGGCTACCGATTTCAATCCCGGCTCAGCACCAAGTTACGATTTGCCCCTGGCTATGATGCTCACATGTAATCATGGCCGTCTCACACCCGCTGAAACATTAAAAGCTGCTACCATCTATGCGGCAAAGGCAATTGATATGGACGAAATTGCGGGATCCATTGAGCCGGGCAAAAAGGCTGACTTCTTGATTATCAATGCACCTGATGTCAATTTTTGGATGTACCATTTTGGCGGGAGTGAAATTGAGAGTATTTATATAAAAGGGGAGATCTTACGCGCCTAAAATGCTATTTTTTAAATGATTTTTTCACAGCTATAAAATAGGTTTCTGTGACAGCACCCACTATTTGGTTTATCGTTGGATTAATTGCCCTTATCGGAGGGGCTGAAGTGTTGGTGAGGTCTGTTTCAAAACTTGCGGTAATTTCCGGTATCCCCAAGCTCGTTATAGGTTTAACCGTGGTTGCCTTTGGTACAAGCGCACCTGAACTTGCTATCAGTATTCAGGCAGGCATTGAGGGCAAAACCGATATCATGCTGGGAAATATAATTGGCAGTAATATTTCAAATACACTGCTCATCCTGGGACTTTCCGCTCTTTTTATACCACTCAAAGTGAATAAATATCTGATTAAATGGGATGTACCCATTATGATCGCCATCACAATTCTTGTTTACGTTTTAGCACTGAGTGGATCCATTTCGTTTTTTGAGTGCCTGCTGCTAACCACCATTTTGATTATTTACCTGATCTATCTTGCCAGAAGAAGAGGCGGTTCAACACCTGAATCAATTGAAACTGTTGACCGATCGGTTTCCACAATTGTGATTAATCTGCTAATCACCATTGTTGGATTTATAGCGTTGATTTCGGGTGCAAACTGGTTGATTGAAAGTGCTGTTATTTTTGCCGAAATGGCCGGAGTAAGTGAGTTGACTATAGGCCTGACCATCGTGGCAATCGGTACATCCCTCCCTGAGATTGTGGTTGCTCTTGCCGCCGCAATGAAAGGTGAACGCGACATTGCAGTTGGCAGCGTAATTGGCAGTAATATTCTAAATCTCTTAGCGGTGCTGGGTGTTTCCGGTCTCTTTATTCCCGGTGCCATTCCGGTTCAGGATGTACTTGTTTCATTTGATTTGATTGTTTTGATAGCTGCCTCTGCACTCTGTGTACCTATCTTTTACACCGGCTACAAAATTGTACGCTGGGAGGGAGCAATGTTTCTATTTTTCTACTTTGCTTATCTATTTTATCTCTATCTCGCATCCGCCAATCACGATTTTCTTACCGTATTTGTGAATATGCTTATCTACTTTATTATACCGGTGGTGATTTTAGCCGTACTTTTAAATACTGCATTAGAAGCTAAAAAGAGATTCCGTTTCAGAAATTTCAATCCAAACAATGGCGATGGATAACGATCTGCGAGTAAGGGATTTTATTGGAAGGCTGCCTGAGGCTGATTCGAAAATTCATGTCATTGAATTTCCATCAGATCATGGGGTATTTACCAATCGTGGCAGGCCGGGGGCATCAAAAGCACCACCGCTTATTCGTGCTGCACTCGGCAATTTTACCCCCCATGCTGTTCACTATCAGAAACATACCGATACTCTGGAGCGAACCACTTTTGCAGGCACTGTTCCGTGTGAAAACGATGTAAAAAAAGATCAGCAACGTCTTGGAAATGAGATTTCTAAACGGCTTCAAACCGGAATTCTGCCAATTATTCTCGGAGGGGGACACGAAACGGCATTTGGTCACTTTCTTGGATATGCATCATCCAAAAAGGAAGTATCCATCATTAATATTGATGCACACGCCGACGTTAGGCCGCTGAAAGATCGGATGCCCCACTCGGGATCGCCGTTCAGGCAGGCTATAGAACACAGTTCAGGGTGTTGCAAGGGGTATCATGTTTTTGGGCTGAACCCATCAGCAGTTTCTTTTCAGCACTTCAACTTTGCAAAGAGCGCCGGCTCAGCTATACTTGAGGGTGATCTTACACCACACCTTTTTCGGGATCATGTAGAAAAACTGGACGGCCCGATAATGGTAACGATGGATATGGATGTTGTAAATCAGGCAGAAGCACCCGGTGTTAGTGCGCCCAATGCATCAGGCATATCGAAAGAGCTGTGGCTTGAACTTGCTTTCGAGTTTGGGAAGTGCAGCAAGGTAGCATCGATTGACCTTTGTGAAGTAAACCCGCTTTTCGACAGAGATAACCAAACTGTAAAGCTTGCTGCACTTACAGTCTGGCATTTTCTTCTCGGTTTTTCTCAGAGATAAAACGTTGGTTCAAGTAAAAAACCAATCTTTCCCTGACTTCTGCACTTTTTTATTTTACAATTTTAAGTTATTGATAATCAACGAGTTACGAGATTTAAAAGAATATTTCAGGTGTACTGAAACCACTTCAACCATCCAAAAAGGCAGAAAGTCCAACTCTGAAATTCACCGCCTTGACTTTTTGCTCCTTTTGGGTCAAGCCAAAAGGAGAGGGTTGCTATAGCACATCTCCATACGTGTAAATGGACTATTCAATCAAAAAAAGAGATTCCAGAATAGATGTCCCGATGCGGAAGACAGGAGGCTTTGAGAAAATTGCCGGGAAACAATGTCGTAAACCAATTATTTCAGGCAACGAGGACAACAATTTTCGAACATTCACGAAAATTAGTGAATTGATAGTATTCTACTTCGTGCCCTCGAGTCTTCATGGTAATATTTACGGTTGTAATAGTTTTGAGGATAATTTTTTCACAGTCTCTTGAAGGGGGTACACTCTTCAAGAGAGACTTATCCCAAACTATCGATGAGATTACTTCTCAACAAGTATCCAGCCGTCTTCATCTACCATTTTTTTGGCGTATTTCCACTTAACTTTCTTTGTCTGATTGGTGCTCAGATTCTGCACTTTTACGAAATCATTGCGGCCGGGCTCCTCTTCAACGGTAACTGGCTGGCGTTTCTCGCCGGGAGCTGAGGGTTTTGCCTGATTTCCATTTTCACCGCTTTGTGCACCCCTGAAACCCATATTCGTTGAATCAGCATGCTGGGTTTGTGCTTTGGCCATATCGTATTTGCCCTGAGTTTTCTGTGCCTGCTGTGGTGCGCCAGACATTTCAGGTATCGCTTTCCATATAAGTGTGATGGTCTCTTTGTTGATCTCATCAAGCAAGCCCTTGAACATCTCAAATGCTTCGCGCTTATACTCAAGAAGCGGATCTTTTTGCCCGAATGATCGCAGGCCAATACCCTCTTTTACGGTATCGAGCTCGCGCAGGTGTTCCATCCACTTGTTATCGATCGTTGCAAGGATAGCCGTTCGTTCAAGCGCCCGGGCAACTTCACGGCCCTGATTCTTCTCAGCTCTGGCTACATCCACGATAATTCTCATTCTGCGTATACCGTCACTGAAAATTACCTGAATTTTGGTTGGCTTCTTCTCGGCATCAGATGCTTGTATTTGCTGAATGATCCGATAAAGCGGTTCAGCTATGAGCCTCTCTTTCTTTCGGTACACTTCAAACGAGCGCTCGATGATGTGATCTGTCAGCCCGTCTTCGCCCCAGATTGCCCATTTATCGCGATCAATATCAATCTCTACAGCAAGAAGCCGCAGGATTTCATCACGAAGTTTTTCAAAATCACCGCTCGGGAAATACTCATAAACCACATTTTCAATCAGGTTTTCAATCATGTCGAAAATGTCGCTCTGAAGCTGATCGCCTTTAAGGGCATGTTTCCTTCTGGAGTAGATTACTTTTCGCTGATTGTTCAAAACATCATCAAACTCAAGCTGGCGCTTTCTGATGCTAAAGTTATTCTGCTCTACTTTTTTCTGTGCTCTTTCGAGTGATTTGGTAACCCATGGGTGCTGAATAACCTCGCCTTCGTCAAAGTTCAGTTTGTCCATGATGTTGGCAATACGGTCTGTACCGCCAAAGAGTGTCATCAGGTCGTCCTCAAGCGATACAAAGAACTGTGTTTCGCCGGGATCCCCCTGTCGCCCAGCCCGGCCACGCAGCTGGAGGTCAATCCTTCGGGATTCGTGACGCGCAGTGCCCAAAATAGCGAGGCCGCCATTGGCTTTTACTTCATCGGTAAGTTTAATATCGGTACCCCGGCCGGCCATGTTGGTAGCAACAGTAACGGCGCCCGGTCGCCCGGCTTGCGCAACAATTTCACTTTCGTGCGCGTGCTGCTTTGCATTCAATACATTATGCGGAATTTTTGCCCGCTTCAGCATCCGGCTTATGCTCTCAGATACATCAACGCTGGTAGTACCAACCAGTACAGGCTGGCCTTTTTCGTGGTATTCACGAATCTTATCGATGGTTGCCTTGTATTTTTCGCGGCTGGTTCGAAAAATCAGATCCTCTTTGTCGTCCCGGATAATGGGCCGGTTGGTGGGGATAACGGTAACATCAAGGCTGTAAATCTCGTTGAATTCACCCTCTTCCGTTGCTGCAGTACCCGTCATGCCGGCAAGTTTGTGGTACATGCGGAAGTAATTTTGCAGCGTAATGGTAGCGTACGTTTGTGTAGCCGCTTCAATCTTAACATTCTCCTTTGCTTCAATTGCCTGATGGAGGCCATCAGAATAGCGACGGCCGGAAAGAACCCGCCCGGTGTGCTCATCTACAATCTGCACTTTACCATCCTGAACAATGTATTCCTCTTCCCTCTCGAAAAGTGTATAGGATTTCAGAAGCTGATTTATCGTATGGATACGATCACCGCGCTCAGCAAACAATCGGTGCAGTTCGTTGAATCGTTTTTCGCGCTCCTGCTTAACCTCTTCCTTAATCTCTTCAATCTTTTTAGATTTATAGTCATCACTGAACTCGCTGTTCGCTTCAATTTCATCAATTTTCTCTTTTCTTAATGCGTCTGTCTCTTCTTCAATGATGGATGTTTCAAGCCCAAGGTCTGGAATCACAAAGAACTCATCTCCCTCTTTTTCAGTGGTGATGAAATCGCGGCCTTTATCGGTCATCTCTATCGACTTCTGCTTCAGGTTAACCGCATAGTAGAGATACTCATCAACAAAAGGCATATTTTTGGCATTATCTGCCAGATATAAACTTTCGGTTTGCTGCACCAAACGCTGGTAGGAAGCTTCCTGCATCATCTTTCGGAACTTCTTGTTTTTTGGGAAGCCCCGTTCTGCACGGAAAAGAGCCAGCCCAGCGGCTTCGAAGTTTTCGGCTTCGTACTCTTTTTCTGCTTCACTAACCAACGAAGCAACAAGAGCTTTTTGAGCTTTCACAAGTGCTTCAACCCGTGGTTTCATCTCCTGATATTTCTGCTGTCCGGTTGATTGCGGCACCGGGCCTGAAATAATCAGCGGGGTACGGGCTTCATCAATCAGAATAGAGTCCACCTCATCAATAATGGCAAAGTGGTGTTCTCGCTGCACCAGCTGCTCCTCTTCAACCACCATATTGTCGCGAAGATAATCGAAACCAAATTCGTTGTTGGTTCCGTAGGTTATATCAGCACGGTACGCTTTTCTGCGCGCTTCAGTGTTTGGGGAGTATCTGTCGATACAATCAACATGCAGGCCGTGAAAGTTAAATATTGGTTCGTTCCACTCTGCATCACGCTGTGCGAGGTAGGTGTTCACTGTAATAACGTGTACTCCGCGCCCGGCAAGTGCATTCAGGTATGATGGGAAAATAGCAGAGAGTGTTTTACCCTCTCCGGTTTTCATCTCGGCAATACTGCTTTTGTGCATGGCTACCGCACCAACAAGCTGTACATCATAAGGAATCATATCCCATATGATTTCATTACCGGCAACTTTCCACTTTTTGCCAACAAATCTGCGGCAGGTATCTTTTAAAACTGCGTAAGCTTCCGGCAGTATTTCATCCAGTGTATCTTCAAGAATATCAAGCCACTCTTGTTCGAGCTCGCTGAGCAGTTCAGAAAATTCTCTTCTCTCATCAAGTGTTATCGACTCGTCGTTGGAGTCCATCTTCTCTTTAATCTCAGCGATTTGATCGCTTACTTCCTGCGTTCTATCTTTAATAAGCTGCCTGAATTCAACAGTCTTTTGTTTGAGTTCTTCATCGGAGAGGGCCTTAATCTCATCTTCGAAGCTCTTAATTTCGTCGACAATGGGCCATAATTTCTTTAAATCTCTTGAACTTTTGGTGCCAAAAATTTTGGTAAGGAAACTGGATATCTGTTCTAACATGAATAAAAAATCGTTTTTTGATTAGTTTAGTAAAATACGGCTAAAAAGTGCGCTGTTCAACAGATATGAACAGCTGGTGAAGTTGCTAAACAATGCTGTTGCAAATAGAGTGCCACGCTTATCATTTGAAAAATTAACGCAATATTGGCAGAAAGATTGATTTGGCGGGCACTACTTTTAAAAAATTAAGCATTCGGTTTTATGCTTTTTCTTCTTATTTTTGGAGTCTATCTAAAAAAACAGGTAAACGAATTTATTTAATTTAACAGATCATGAAACGTACATTTCAGCCAAGCAGGCGTAAGAGAGTTAATAAGCACGGCTTCAGAAAACGAATGAGCACCAAAGACGGCCAGGAAGTAATCAAGCGCCGCAGAAAAAAAGGAAGGCACAAGCTTACGGTTAGCGATGAGAGAGGAGGTAAGTAGATCTGATCTACATACCACCGATTACTCTCTTCCCCGATCAAAAATATTGCGTGGAAGGCGTAACTTTGAGCGCCTATTTGAAAAATCTACCGTGCTGAACACCGATTCCCTCCAATTTCGTTACCGCATATACCAGGACCCCACAGAGGGTTGCCTTGTTGGTTTTATAGCTCCGAAAAAGAGAATAAAAAAAGCAGTAAAACGGAATAAAATTAAGCGGTTGATGCGGGAATCTTACAGGCTGAACCAACATATTCTTCAGGACTTGTTCTCTCAACATAATATTGGCTTTCACGGAGCTTTTCTGGCCGGAAGCGATCAGCTTACCTTCGAAAGCACATCAAGCCAGGTAATTGAACTTCTACAGAAAACAAAAGAGAGGCTGATGAAGTATTCATCAGATAAGAAATCCGGCGGCAGGCTACCTGATAATCACAAAGTTTAACTGAGACAGAATTTTGGACAGAAATACAGTTACAGGACTCCTACTCATTTTTGTTATTACCATTGCATGGGCCTGGTCTACCATGCCAAGCCAGGAGGAGCTGGAGCGGCGGGAAGCTGAACGAATTGCCGCGCAGGACAGTATCGCTGCATTACAGGCGGAGCAACAAGCCACCCTGGAAGAACCTGATACTGTAGGTACAGAGCTGTCGCAACAAATCCGTGAAATTGGTGAGCAACCGGAACCCGGGCAGCAACCTGTACGTGCATTAGGTACCTTTGCAGAGGCTTCTTTTAGCGATACACTTACAACAGTTGTAAGAACACCTCTCTATGAAATGGAGCTCTCGAATGTGGGAGCCGGCCCTGTTAAGTACACCCTCCTCGAACACAAAACCTGGGATCAGTTCAATGTGCAGATGATTGCAGACACACTCCGTTCTGCATATTCATTAGGGTTTCTGTCGCATCAAAACTATAACATCGAGACAAATGAGCTGGTTTTTGAACCACTTCATGAGCCTGGTATTTTTGAACTGGCTGAAGATGAAACGCTGAGCATCGCCTACATGCTCGCTCTGGATGATGAATCGGAAATTCGTTTTGTTTATACGTTTACCGGTGGCCAGTACGCTTACTCTATTGATGTAGAGATGGCTAATATGGAGTCATACATAAGTGGTACAAATGTGGATTTCGGATGGACAGCAGCACTCAATTTAACAGAAAGAGATTTTGTGCAGGATGCTCAAAATGCTTCTGCAAATGTGTTTTTGGGTGGCAGCATGGAGAAGCTCCAGATTGGAGAACAGGGTGCCGGCGAACAGCGGTTTAACGGAACTATTGACTGGGTTATGACCAAAACACGGTTTTTTGGGCAGTACATTAAACCGGTAACACATTCCAACGCAGCGATTTTATCCGGAGAGGTTGATGGAGACCCATCACTACCAGGTACCATACACCGGTATCAGGTAGCAGTACAGTCCAGCTTTGCACAAAACCCAACGTTAAGGTATGAGTTATACGCCGGGCCACTAAGATATTACGATCTTCGCGATTTTCACCCCAACGCTTATGATGTAATTGAGATTGGCTACGCGCTGATCCGCTGGTTTGCCGATCCGCTGGTTCGATACCTTGTGATTCCATTCTTTGCGTTCGGCAGTATGTTTATCGATAATTATGGGGTGTTGATTATTCTGTTTGGTGTCATCATCAAGCTGATTCTTTTCCCGCTTACACAGAAGAGCTTCAAGAGTATGGCCGCAATGAAAGAGCTGCAGCCACAGATGAAAGAGATTCAGGAAAAATATAAAGATGATCCGCAGAAGCAGCAGAAAGAGACCATTGCTCTGTACAAACGGGCAAAAGTAAATCCGTTGGGCGGATGTTTGCCGATGTTGCTTCAGTTCCCGATTCTTATTACGCTCTTTTTCTTCTTCCAGAACTCCATGCTGATTCGTCAGCAGTCGTTTCTCTGGGCGAGTGACTTATCTGCGCCTGATTATGTATTCAGCTTGCCATTCAGCATTCCGTTTTTGGGTGATCAGATTGCGGGCTTTGTACTGCTGATGTCGGCAGCAATGTTCCTTCAAACAAAGATTTCAGGTGGAATGAGTGGCGGTGCAGCGCCGAGTGGCGGGCCAAACATGAAGGTGTTTACCTACATTATACCGTTCATTCTTCTGTTTGTGTTTAACAACTTTGCATCCGGACTGAGCTTGTACTATCTGGTGTATAATGTTCTCTCTATTGCGCAGCAGGCAATTATCAATAAGCAGATGAGCAACAAAAAGCCGGAGCTGGCACCTGTTGAAGAGAAAGGGAAGAAAAAGTCACCATCAAGAAAGGGTAAAAAGAAAAAATAGCAGGTAATTCAGGGGTTCAGCATAAGGTTGAAATGAAATCTTTTCTGAGCCTTTGAACTTTGCTACTTTTACTGCCTGATGAAGAGCCCTGCCCAAAATCATTTCCCTCATTTTATTATAGAAAACGGCCTTAAATGGCTCTATAATCCTGTTTTGAAAAAGCGATTCAGAGACAGGCCCGAAGAGAGAGTCCGCCTTGCCTGGCTGGAGTACCTGCTCCATCAAACCGATGTAAAAAAATCGCGGATTGGGTTTGAGAACCCAGTGAAGATTCCGCAGGCCAAAAACGATCTCAGGGCAGACATCATCATATATGATGATACGATGAAGCCATCCATTCTTATTGAGTGCAAAGCTGAAAATGTGCGGCTCAATACAACCGCTGCCGAACAAGCCGCCAGGTATAACCAGGCAATTGGTGCTGAATATCTGGTGCTCACAAACGGGGTTGAAGATTTATGGTTTCAGTGTAATGATGAAGGCACGTATCCGGTTTCATCCAGGTTTAATCACTATGGCAACTTTGGTGCGGATAAAATGGCAGATTACTGGAAGAATCGCGGGTTTTTGAAATCATCCGAAAATCCGGAATTAACAGAATTTATCACTGACCTGCTGAACAAATTTTGGAATGATCAGATGATTGGCAACAGAAGATACCTGGCTTTTCAGGGGAGTATAGATGGACTGCCGATGAGCCATTACTATAAAATCATTGAGATCAATGATCAAACCAAGCTGGCAGTTACCATTGCAGGCAGCGGGAGTTCGGGTCAATATCTGCTGGCTATTCGAAATGAAGATGGCGCTGCAACAGGTATGATTAGTGTTGATCTTGAGATGATTTTATCAAATGAAAACCCGGCTATCACCATTTACAGCAAAGGCAACACAGAAGTAAGAGATGCAGATATGGAAAGCCTGTTTTCATATAAAAGCAAGAAGGGATATCTCAAAAAACTGCCTGAAACTCTCCTGAACTTTTTTGATTAACCAAATCAACTGCTACATTTCAGGAAAGAATTAAATCTGCAGAAGTAACCGAATATCGCACTGCATCAACGAATTATCTAAACAGGCGTACATTATGTCATCAGCAAAAATTCATCGCGAAAAACTATTATCACTTTTTGAAGAGAATCAGGAAGGGCTAATTTATCTGAAGGGTGCAGAAATTATGTACCGTTACGGAACCGATTACGAATTTCCGTTTCGGCAGGAGAGTAATTTCTGGTATCTCACCGGTGTGAATGAACCAGATTACCATGCTGTGATAGATATAAAATCGGGCGAATTTCACCTTTTTAACCCAAAAAGAGATGCTCAGTTTGCTGTTTGGCATGGTCGTATCAAAGAGAGTGCAGAAATTGAGGAGCTTTACAAGCCCGATCATCTTCATCTCGATAACGAGCTGCTTACCGTACTGAACAACAGAAAGCCCGAAATTATCTACTGTCTCGACGAAGAGCAGGCAGAGTTCATTGAAGATTTAAACCGCGAATTCAGGGTTGATACAGAGACCCTTGCAGACGCAATTACCTACTGCAGAAGCATTAAAACCGAGTATGAATTGAGCTGCATGAGTGAAGCAGCAAGGATAAATAATATTGCCCATATTGAAGTGATGAAGGCGTTGAGGCCGGGTATGAATGAGTTCGAAACAAAAGCCCTGTTCGATTATCATCAGAAAAAACACGGACTCTTGCAACCTGCTTATTCAGGCATTCATGCCGGTGGTGTAAACAGTGCAATTTTACACTACACCGATAACAATCAACCTATAAAGGATGGCGATCTCTATTTGATTGATGCCGGCTATGAGTACAACGGGTATGCATCAGACGTAACACGAACATTCCCTGTAAACGGACGATTTACTGGCGATCAGGCCGCAATTTATCAGGTTTGCCTTGATGCATTGAACAAAACCATTGATGCAGTTGCACCCGGTGTGAAAATGGAGGAGCTTCATCTTGCCGCTTGCAGAATTATTCTGCTGGGCTTAAAAGAAATCGGCATCGTAAAAGGTAATATCGAAAGCATGATGGAAGAGAATGTTTTCGCTCTATTTTTCCCGCACGGCCTTGGCCACTTTCTTGGCTTGGATACGCACGATGTTGGAGGTTACCCAAAAGGCGTTGACAGAATTGACAGGCCGGGAATTCGTTTTCTGCGTGTTCGGAGAGAATTGATGCCCGGTATGGTAATTACGATAGAACCCGGAATCTATTTTATTCCCGCACTGCTGAAACCTGCACTTGAAAATGCGGTCAAGGCACGCTTTCTGAACCGTGAAAAAATTGAATCTCTCTACAATTTTGGGGGAATTCGGATTGAGGATAATCTTGTGATAACAGAAGATGGCGTTGAAAATCTCACCGATGTACCTAAAGAGATAAAAGATATTGAAGAGATAATGAGCGGGCAAAGCTGAGAGTAAACCATTAATGAGATAATATGGCAACCTACTTTCAAATTAATATCAATTACCGTTCAAGGCAGCGCCAGTTACTGAATGCGGTACTTGCAATTATTACAGGGGTACTTACTTTAAGTTATCCCGGGTTTCTCTATCTGATTGCCGGCGGATACTTAATGGCGCTCGGCCTGCTGATGATCTATTTCCGTTTGCCGCCGGTTATTGCCGCACTGCCAATTATTACCGGCATTCTGATTTTTACCTTCCCCAATCTCATCCCATACACCTTTGCTGCATTTTTAGGCTTCTTCGGGTTGATTCTCCTCATGGCTCTTCAGTTCTCCATTATGGGATTTTTGACACTGATTATTGCCATTTTGATTGTGATGAATCCCGATTCAGTTGCGCTTTTCATCGCCATTTTTCTGCTTCTTTACGGTGTTTCCAACATCATTAAAATTGTACAAAGCAGAAATAACAAGCAGTATCTCTCCGGTTGAAGGGATCTTACTCCACTGTTAAGCATTCAAATCATTATATTGCAGGTTTAAATACCAAAAGAAACGGTTTCTTCTCATTTTCTATATCGTTATCCTAAAAAAGAAAAACCCGTTATATTTTTGATTGATTTTGCCTCAAAAAAAGATGTGGCTGTAAGTTGTACGCGTGATGATTGATAAAATTCAGAGACAGAGGTTTGAACTCAAGTACAGAATATCTGAATCGAAAGCTTTACAGATTCGGCAGTTCGTTCAAACCTATCTTGAATGTGATTTGTATGGACAGACCCAACCGAACTTATCTTATCGGGTAAATAGCCTCTATCTCGACTCTCCCAACCTCAAAACCTACCGCGATACCATCAATGGCGATAGAAACCGCTTTAAACTGAGGTTGCGTTATTATAATGTGAACGAAGGTCCGGTCTATTTCGAGATTAAGCGCAGGCACAATAAAGTTATCCGAAAAGAGCGGGCAAGTGTACAGCGGGAACTGGTTGATGATCTTTTGAATGGCGGTGTGCCAACGCACAACCACCTTGTGCAAAAAACGCCCGGGCAGCTCCAATCACTATCCAATTTTATCTACCTGTACAATATGATTGGTGCCTCTCCAAAAGTACAGGTAACCTATTTGAGGGAAGCATACGAGAGGCCGAACGACAATTCAGCACGGGTTACCTTCGACAGAAATGTGCAAACATGCTCACGCTTAAAAAACAGCTACGGCCTGGACGTTCGGTACGATAATCCCGTAAGTGTGTTTGGAAATACAGTTATTTTAGAGCTGAAATTTACCGACAGATTCCCACACTGGATGCAGGAACTCATTCAGGTTTTTCATCTCAGGCAGCAGTCAGCTGCGAAATATGTGGATGGAATTATCAGAATAAAAAACAAGCGATTAACAACTACCTAAAAAAAGAATGTACACCACATGAACGATTGGTTACAATTTGGTGATACGGCGCCACTGCCAACGGATCTGCCCACATTGCTTTTAGGGCTTCTTCTGGCATTTATGTGCGGGCAGCTGCTTGCGTGGGTCTATATGTACACCCACAGCGGCCTTTCCTACTCCCGTAATTTTGTAAGTTCACTCATTATCATACCCATCACTGTGGCACTGGTTATGATGGTGTTAGATAACAACCTTGTAACTGCCTTCAGTCTTCTTGCAGTTTTTGCCATCGTACGTTTCCGTAATATTCTTCGGGATACACTCGATACGGTGTACATTCTCTCCCTGATTGTTGTTGGTATGGCGTGTGGTACCCAAAAGTTTACTACAGCTGTAATCGGAGTGCTTGTGGCAGCACTTGCCCTCATTTTTATCTGGTTTACCAACTTTGGTGCAAGACAGCGATACGACCTTATCTTAAACCTCAGCTGGGCACTGCCGCTATCTAAACTCGATGACCTTCAGAATTTTCTGAAGCGGCACACGCTGAAAACAAAGCTTGCATCGCAGCGATCGGGCGATGGCTCTGAGGATATTCACCTGTCGTACAGGCTTTTGATGCGTGATCCCGATCGGGTTGATTTACTGCTTGATGAGATTAAAACGATAGATGGTGTTTCTAATGTAAGTAGCCTTCGGGCAGAAGATGAATCGGAGATTTAAGCCATGCAAAAAAACTACACACCGGTTCCAATTCCATTAAAGCAGCGCCTCAGAGAGATACGCGTGAGAGTTATACCGCTGGCTGTTTTTCTAATGGTTGGCGTTGCAGTTTTCTTCTTATGGGAAAATCAGGTAAGCTCACCTGCTATGATCGGGGAAGTTGTGGGAGATCGCTCAACAGTGGCAAGCCCGGCCAGCGGAATATTGATCAATTTCTACTATAACGATTTTGACCGGATAGAGGAGGGCCAGCTTATCGGGCAGATTTACAGGCAGGATACCCTCTACGTAAATGCACAACTTTCACTTTTACGGGCTGAAAGCGATCTGATACGGGAAAGCATGGATATAGGTGCGGACGACATGCGAAACCGATCTAATCTTGAAGATCTGAAAATTGAAGAGTTAAACTCAAGAATTGCACTGGCAGCAACCCGGTTGAGAAAGCAGCAGGCAGACCTGAACTACCGGCGTGCAGCTGAACTTTATGAACGGGATTTGATTGCCGAGCAGGAGTATGAACTTGCGAAGATGGAGTTGGAGCTTTTATCTGTTGAAGTAAGCGAAACAGAAGATTTGATTGAGTTTCTTGGAGAAAGAGTTAGGGAAAATGAGGAGTTTCAGCGATATGATACACGTGCTGACCGCGACCCGATACTTGCCGCAATTCGTGTGCAGGAGCAAAAAATGGAGACACTGCTGGCAGAATCGGCGCCACTCCCAATTTACGCCCCTATCAGCGGTATTGTGAGTATGGTAAACCATAAAACCGGTGAGTATGTGGCTGCCGGAGACTCACTTTTACGGATTGAATCTGCTGAACCGGCTTACATTGTTGGTTATATGCGTCAGCCATTCACAGTTCAACCTGAAGCCGGAATGGCTGTTGAAGTGCGTACAAGAAAACCTGGAAGAGCCTCATTTGAATCGAATATAGAGCAGTTGGGAGGGCATGCGCGTATGATTGACAGCCAGTTACAACGCCCCGGAGCAATTTATGAAAGTGGCTTGCCTGTAAAAATTCCTGTAAATCCTTCAGCAGATATCACGCTGACGCCGGGAGAAATAGTAGATATCGTTTTACGCCCGGGCTGGTAAATTGGTCATCCACGAAGATCCCGCAAATACTCTTTAGCTTCCTCGAGAAAATCCGGGTCATCTATTAATCGTGGCTCCAACTCAAGCAGCTCTTCAAGTACGGGGATAGCTCTGTCATCATGGCCCGATCTCATAAAGTGACGGGCTAAATCCAGCCTGATGATGATACTTTTACCATCAAGGCTTTTAGCTTTCATTAAATACTCTTCAGCAAACTCATTTGTGCCATCGGGCAAACCACCGGAAATAAAGCGTGCTGCCACTCTTTCTGCACGGCTAACATTTGCAACTTCCGACTGCCACACACCATAAAGATGCCAGGATGGGGCGTGATCGGGCATGAGTTCCACGGCTTTTTTAGCGAGTTCACCAATAATGTGGCCCAGCTCAATTCTTCGGTTTACACCAACATGGTCTGCCATTCGGCCTTTTGCAACTGCCATAACGTAATATGGGTGGCCGCTATCACCATGCAGCTCCATTGCCTTTTCGGCAAGTTTCTGTGCACGTACATAGTATTCCACTTGCCTGTTTTCATCTTCAAACCGGAATCCAATAGTTGAGTGCAGCAGGCTTGCATTCCATAAGGCGTCGTAATGTTCAGGATTATCTTCAAGAACTTGCAAGTAGAGATCGAGCGCTCCCTCTTGGTTATGGGCTTCCATTAATTCAGCGGCCTCGTGCAGAAGTTCATCAACAGATTGTGCAAATGCAGGTATTACAGCAAAGCAAGTGAAGAAGAATACTACTATCAGTTTGTTAAGCATGTGCATATAATCACGTATTGATTTATAACTCTTGCACTTATGGTAAGGCTTACAAGGGCCTAATCATTCCGCTTGAGCTACAGATACGAGAACATTGCTTCAAATTTATCCCTAAACCGTTTTAGAGTAAGCCGATTTGTGACGGGCTTTGGTCAGGTACTCATCAAAAACCATAGCAATATTTCTCAGGAACAGTCGCCCGATGGGGGTGATATTAAAACCGGTGGGCACCAGCACCAGAAGGCCATCCGCTTCAAGCTGTTTCAGTTGTTCAAGCTCTTCATAAAAATGATCGCGGAATGAGATGCTCAGCTTATCGGAGATATCATCGAAATGAATCTCCCCACGACACATTACATGCATAATTACAGCTTTCCTGATTTTATCCTCAGCAGTAAGGCGGGCTATTTTTTTTACGGGCAGCTTGCCGCTATCCAAAGTATTGTAGTAGGTTGATAAATCCTTATCGTTCTGGATATAGAGATCAGGCCCCTGTGAGATGGACGACATACCCAGTGCAATCATCTCCAGCTCGGCGTTGGTGCTATATCCCTGAAAGTTTCTTTGCAGGGTTCCCTCTTTTAGCGCAATACTCAGTTCATCTGTATCCTTCGCAAAATGGTCCATCCCGATATAGCTGTAGCCGGAAGCGGGCAGTGTTTCGATAGCATGCACAAGCATTCCCAGTTTATCCGGGGTTGATGGAAAGTCGGCCTCATTGAGCAATTTCTGGGAGGGCATTATTGATGGTATGTGAGCATAACTGTAGATAGCGAAACGATCGGGTGTAAGGGTTACAACATCATTAATGGTTTGTTTAAATGAGCTCAGATTCTGTTTTGGAAGGCCATAAATCAGGTCGAAATTGATGCTGTTTATACCATGTTTTCTAAGTTGTGCCGTTACTTCTTTGGTTACCTCAAATGGCTGAATTCTTCGAATAGCTTTTTGAACCTCCTCATTTGTATCCTGTACTCCGAGTGAAGCACGATTACAACCGATCTCTTTCAATGCTATGATATGTTCTTCACTGCACGTTCTCGGGTCAATTTCTACGCTGAACTCTACATCACTATGCATACTGAAGTGATTATTAATCAGCTTACCAAGCCGCCTGATCTGCTCCGGATTCAGGAACGTAGGAGTGCCTCCTCCAAAATGGATCTGCTTCAGTTGCGCATTTGGATGGATGGTTTCGCTAACAAGCTGCATCTCTTTTTCAAGATAATCGAGGTATACATCTCCTCGCCCCCGATCTTTTGTAATGATTTTGGTGCACCCGCAATACCAGCAGAGTGAAAAACAGAACGGAATGTGTATGTAGAGCGAAAGCGGATTGCTGCTTTCCCGTCTGCGTTCATAGTTCTTTTCAAGCTGAGTACCATCAAACTCTTCACTGAACTGTACCGCTGTAGGGTAAGAGGTATACCTCGGGCCGGGTACATTGTATTTTCGTACCAAATCGAGAAGATCTTCTTTCAACAAATTCACAACAAACAGAAAACTTTAGTTATCAAAAAGAATATCAAAACCACCCTCGGTTGTCAGGCGCAAATTTTCCAATTTACCTTTATGAACAAGTTCTGTGAGTGTGGTTTTCTCCAGCATCTCGTGGATGGCATCCCGTGTTTCTGCCCATTTATCGTGAAGCGGACATGGATTTTTCACCCCGCAACCCGGCAGCCCAAGTGCACATTCGGTGAGTAACTGCGGGCCGTCGATGGCAAGCACAATGTCAATCAGTTGTATTTCGGTTCCCTCCCTTGTAAGCCGAACACCGCCGTTTGGCCCCTTGAACGATTCAAGGATTCCCTCAGCAGTAAGTTGCTGCAATATTTTTGTTAAAAAGTGGAATGAAATTTCGAGTTTATCACTCATCGTGCGGATGGGTATGAACTCTCCTTGATTTCTTGCCGCCAGGTATAGTGATGCCCTTAGCCCGTAGACACATGATTTTGATAATAGCATAGTTTTCTATTTATATTATTGAGACTCTTTTATCTTAAAATACTGTTTTCCTTATATAACTACCACACTTTTTGTTTAAAAAATAAAGGCGTTTAGAATGTACGTACAGAGCCGGTACAAATGATTCTGCGCCAGTAGGATTTAAAGATTTGAAAAAATAAAAGCCCCAAAGATGGCAACAATTATTCCATAAAATACTGCCATAATTGCAAGCCACAGCAGTGTAGCTTTAGCCCAGTTTGCTTTTGAAGGTTGAGAACCGCCCCCAAATGCCCAGACAAAAAGCATGATGAAGCCCAGAATTGGGATAGCTGCAATCAGTATGGTGATCATCCAGTCACCTATTGAAATAACTTCCTGATTTTGAGTAACGGAGGGGTTATGCTGATTTTCCATGATTTCAACGTTTTGTTAGGATAGAGGTTACTCTAAAATCCAAAATAAGAACCAGCAACTCAATTACATTTTTCATTGTACTCCAAAGTTTTAACCGCTTAAAATTTGCAACAACTGTTACATCCGAAATGTTTTCACAAGCAGCCAAACAGCGTGTACGAGAGAAACACGAGAATAAGCATGCTGTATAGGCAAGTTCCATATCTCCGGGAGAAATTTTCCTGTTCCTTTGAACCCGTTATAGCAGTTACCATCCAAACCATGATAGGGGGAACCACCCAGTTAAAGAACATCAGGTGGGAGTGTGCATGACGTATATTTGCAAACCCAAGAGAATCTGGCAGTGGCCAAAACATGCCATAACGATATAAAAAACAGGTTAAGGCTGCTACAATGAAGCTAATCAGAGACAACTGCCATACACGTTTGTACAGATTTCCTTTCCTCATGATACTATGTTTCAGTCTGCGATATTTGCGGATCATCCGGGGAAGTTAGCATGAAATAGCAGTCATTTATTAGTTAAGCCTAATTCAAAGATTTGTTCTGTAAATTTTAACCTGTGAATGGCTGCAATAACCACTCCGAAAAGAATCATGGCCATAGCCTGGTGTAATACTCCCAGCCAAACAGGAACGTGATAGACGAGTGTGAAAACCCCGATCAGGTATTGTGCCAGAATCAGTGTAAAGACAGCCAGTATCCACTTTTTGGTATAAAAGGTAGTATCGGTTTGATAGGATCTCACCCACATACCTATCGCCAGCAGGCCAAGGAGTGTAGCAAGAAGGCGATGAATCCACTGAACGGTTACCATATTTTCAAAGAAGTTGATGGCAAAAGGCTGCATCAGCCAAAGCTCAGGGGGTATCCAAAACTGATACATTTTGGGAAATGTATTGTAAATATGTCCCGCATTTAGTCCCGCAACAAACGCACCCCAAACAATCTGCAACGAGAGTATCACAAGGAAAAGCCAGAGCCATTTTCTTAACTCTTTGGCCCCGGCCCCCGGATAATGTCTTCGTTCTTTCAGGTCAAGTGCGAACCAAATACAACACCCAAATATTACGAAGGCAAGAGAAAGGTGAGCAGCAAGACGATAAGGGCTTACCCTGGGCACATCTGCAAGCCCGCTTTGCACCATGTACCATCCCAAAAAAGCCTGTGAAACACCAAGAACCAAGAGCAGTGAAGCCTTCAGCAGATTCTTCGCGTCTAACTTTCTTTTTACAAGGAAATAGCCGAACGGAATGATGAATACCAAACCAATTAACCGTCCGGCCATCCTATGTAGATATTCCCAGAAAAAGATAAACTGAAACTCGGCAAGGTTCATGCCGCTATTTAATTGCTGGTATTCCGGAAAGTTCTTGTACTGATCAAATGCATCTTGCCACTGTGCATCTGTAATCGGGGGGATGGCTCCCATAATTGGCTTCCAGTCAGTCATCGAAAGGCCCGATCCGGTAAGCCGTGTAATGCCGCCTATTATCAAAAGTAAAAATACAAGAGTGGCACCGCTCCAGTACCAGATGCGTATGTGCTTTTTGTCTGCAGATGTCATGTTTTTCAGAAATCTTTTCTCTTAAATACTCTCAGTCCAATCCAGGTTGGTGTTGCCAGCCAACGTGTTAATCTTCCGCTTGCCGTGATGATACCCATCTTTGAGCCGAAGAACCTGTTGAAAACGGCTCCCGTATATCCCATCAATACAGAGATATCAAACTCGGGCATAACCATGATGGGGGCAAGATCAATCGGGTTGAGCATAGAAACTGCTATCACAAAACGTTCAAGCGGATATTGCCCAAACATGAACACCAGCATCAAGACCAGCCCATCATATAATATCGCCAAAAAGAGCCATACTACAATGGTGAATCCAAATCCTTTTATGCGATCGTCATAAAAAGCCAAACCAAACAGGAACCCGAGAGAGACGAAAATGAGAGTAAGTATGGCGTCAAGGCCAAACACCATCGAAGAGGCAGCCGCATCGGGCTTCGCAGTGTTTCGCTGTGCAGATACACGGCACGTCATGATCAATTAAGAACGGAATATCTCATGCCAGAAAATTTTCATCGTTTCCGGCTGATTCCTGATCAAGCTTTCCCAATTCTGATATGTTCTCAGTCAGATCCAATTTTTTCTTCTCGCAAGCATTTTTATGAGAAATTCCGTCTCCGCTACAGAAGTCGGGCCCAAATTGCCTGAAAATTCCCGCTGCGTTATAATTTTGTGCCACGATTTCGCCCACAAAAATATAAGGCGTCAGCATCGTATGTTATGCTGAGTCACTGTAGTATTTAGTATATGATTAAATGCAGTTTTATGTGTTAACTGTATTGGTTAGAAATTTTTTAGATATAAGACAACTTTATCTTTTTGTGACTTATTTCAT
>REDS01000177.1 GCA_007693395.1 Balneolaceae bacterium
AGTTGTTCCATTACATCTTCGTCTGACATTTGATGGAGCTTAGCTGCTTTTGAACTTTCCATTTTAGAACCTCGTAAATCTAAGTTGCTGTTTAGCAGTACCGATAAATTTAGCCGGTAATGCGCTTTATCAGCAGAAGAAAAATCGATGAGGTATCTAATGTGCTGAAACCCTTTGCTGCACTATCGGCATCCAGAAGAGCTTCGAATATCTGCGGTAACTCAGTAAGCGTAAAGTTTGATGACTCTCGGTATTGGTGATTAAAAGCGTATGCATTTTTAACACCAAGCTGAGTTTGAACATCTTGCTTGCTCAGGCCTTTTTCCCGTAAACGGCAAATTTGCCAGATATTACTAAACACAGTGTAAAAGAACCCCACGGTTTTAATTACTTCTGCCGTGTTGTTATTACTCTGTTGCAATATCTGTTCCGCAATTTTGAGTGATTTGTTTAAATCTCTTGAAATAACCGCTTCTTTGAGCTCTACAACGTTATATTCGCGATATGACTCAGTAATTTTTTTTACGTGGTCTGTTCCAATCTCTTGAGAAGTGTCCACAAAAGTGCACAGTTTTTCTATTTCTGTAGACAAAAGCTTTAAATCAGCACCAACCAGCTGGGCTAAAAGATGGGCAGCTGCCGGATTGATAACCATGCGATGGGAGTGCCGGCTCCAGTCTATAATCCAGTCTGGAAGATTGTTCTCGTGAATCTTGTTGAACTCATAAATCCCGGTATGGTTTCCTGCTTCTTTACTCAAATATTTTCCGGGGTCCCTGCGTTTATCAGGGAATTTTTCATCTATCAGGCAGAGAAGTGTGGATGGATTGGGGCTTTTGAAATATTCCAGAAAATCGAGAATGGTACCTCTCTCAGAATTATCGATTTTTTGAAATTCTCTGATGATTACCACCCGCCGTTCTGCCATCATAGGATAACTGCGTGCAATACCCACTGCCTTTTCAGAAGTTGTTTCAGCTCCGTAAAGCAAGTCGAAATTAAAATCCTTCATCTCATCCGGAACGAGCTTTTCAATCTCTTCCTGAATCATATCAATCAGAAAGCTCTCTTCACCATATAGATAGATCACAGGCTTGAGGCTCTCTCCTTTTTTGATAGACTTGTAAAGCGCCCGAAATGTATCTAAGCTGGATTTGTATTTAGACAAAGCGTTAAGAAATTAAACTGCTGATACTGCTCTAATTTTCAGTAGGTCCAATTGCGTAATTGATACCTCCAAGAAGGTGTTCAAGAAAAAGAGGCTCTGAGAAAGATTCAATCGTATGCCCTAAGCCGGTATAAAATGACCGGCCGCCATCAAATTCATGGTACCAGGCAATAGGGTGATTTCCCGGGTGGTCACTACCTTCAAAACTGTCTGTATCGAGTTTTAAAAGCACATTTACATTTTCATTCATATAACCAAAGTTGTACCATTCATCAACTTTAATCCAATACTCATCCAAATGTTGAGTGGATGGATGATCATGATTTTCTACAAAGATTCTGGCTTCATGAACTCCGGGGGGATGATTATCGAAATAGGCGCCAACAAGTTCTCCATACCATGGCCAGTCGTACTCGGTATCAGTGGCGGAGTGCACACCTGCAAATCCACCGCCATTCTGAATAAATCTTTTAAAAGCTTCTCGCTGGGTATCATTAAACACGGTGAGTGTGGTGTTTAGAAATAATACGGCATCGTAAGCGGCAAGATTTTCATCATTAAAATATTCTGAATCTTCAGTCCAGGTAACGTTAAAGCCATTTGTTATGCCCAGTGCCACTACAGCATCAACACCGGGTTCGATGGAGTCATGCCTCCACCCCTCTGTCTTGGTAAATACAAGAACAGATGCTGCAGCATCCTCAAACTGATGAAACTGACTTTCGTTTTTATTTTCAGATGAACATGCAGTTGTACTGTTTAATAACATAAAGGGCAGAAGAAGTGTAAAAAAAGCTTTCATAGAAGACTAAATTTGGTAAAAGTTGCACGTAATCAAAATAGTAAAGTTTGAAGATTGATTTCATTAAATCCCGGCATTTTCCTGCAGCCACTCAATAGTGTCAATTTGATCAGGTTTCCACCATATAGGTGGATTTTGAGCTGTTGACAGAGGTTCAATCACCACATCAGCTGTTTTTTGGCCGATTAAATCCTCCGTAGAATAGACAGCTTGTAATCCGTCTCTGTATTTTTCCACAATATCATTCAGAGTACTTTTATCCCCTTTTATCCATTGTAAGATAAATTTATCTGAGGGTTTTGAGAGTTGTTCCTCAATCAAATAATCATCCAGCCATGCCTGCTCTATCTTCATTGCTTTATTGAATGCATAACGATGAAAAAGCGAAGGAGCCGGTTTAGAATGCTGAGGATTATTCAGCCAGAACTCTTCAACATAATCTGTAAATGAACATTTAAAATCATTCAATCCAAATGGCGCCACTACAATTGCAACAGAACGGCATCCCGCTCCGCCATATCTGAAAACTGCTTCTGTAAGATTACGCAATGTTTCAGGATTATTATTTGTGATGTAAGCCACAGAAAAATGCGCAGTACGAATCAGACAAGGGGTTGATTCTCTAATTATACTCTCTTTCTGTAGCAGTACCCTTACCTCTGAGGCTGACTTTTCAGACCCGGCAAATATCAGCGCATCAGCACTGGTTATGTTCAGGTTATCGATGTTCAATGCCCAGCGCATTTCAGAGAGAGGGTTTAAACCGGAATAAAATTCAAGAAATGCAGGCAGCAGGTAGGGATCTTTTCGTGAGATTTTTCCTACGTAATTCCCTCCGGTCATCATCACAGAGAGCGTATCCTGAAAACCGACCAGTGGGAGATTTCCTGCATGGAGGCAAAGAATGTTTTTCCCTGAAAGTAAGGCAGGCTGTAATCCAGATAATTCTGCCCATTTAAGTAAATTTACACCCGCTGTTGCATTCTTTAGTGATCGGATTTGATGTTTGATATCCTCAAAACTGAAAAACCCCTCATCCACAGTTTGTTCTATCGCTATTTTCAGCTTTATGTTATCCGGTTGAAACCAGCCGTCAATCGCTTTCGAAAGTTTTTCTATAGAATCAGCTGCTTGCATCGGGATTTAATCTCGGTCTATTAAAAAATTACAGCCACGAAGGTTATCACTGCTCCATCTGCCTAACACTCTGAATCTGCCAGTCTCATCACGAATACCCTTATCCTCTGTTAAAATAAAGGGACAGGAATAAAAGTTGGCGAGATCGATAATTCCGATTTTTCCTTCCTCCCCCGGTTCACATATTCGGTCAGGATTTTTTGGGTCCCGAATAGTTACCGTAACCCAATGAGGAGTTGTAAACCATTCACCACTGATTGCATACATTTGACTCAGCAGTTCACACATACCGTATTCAGAATGGATCTTTGATGGATCAACATTGAAACCATCCGAAAGGTGTTTGCGTAATTCCTCTTTCGACATTTCCCTTCTGTGAGTTTTCATACCGCCAGTTTCAATTATCTCAATCTGATTACTCATATTGATCTTCTTTTGATCTATCAAATCAAGCAACCCAAAAGCTGCCCCAAACAATAGCGGTATTTTGCCTTGACTGAGAACATCAGAAATCCATTCATCGGGATTTTCAATGTCGTGATACATCTTGCTTAAACCACTGCTGTCGTTTTTAATGAGAAAAGTTGCCATCCAGATCAGGGATGAATATGGATTATCAAGATAGCCGGGCATAGAGCATAACAAAGCATAAATTTCCTGCGGAAAATGGGAGTAAAATGCTTCAGAAATTGCAGCTTCATAAACAGATTTATCAGCTACGTGATGGGTGCTTTGAATCACTCCTGTAGTGCCACTGCTTTTAAAAATTAAATTAGCCGCACTACTATCTGTAGTGATTTTTCTCAATTGAAAAGCCCTTATGGGAAGTAGAGGTACAGATTCAACATCAATATCACTATCCTCATTGAAGCCGAATACATTAGAAAAATCCCGATAGACAGGGTTATGTACGACTTGATAGTTGTAAACTTTTTTCAGGCGATCAGCAAATGAGATCCCGGAATTGAAAATGTACTCTTTCAACTCATTGCCAGCCATCAAAACCAATCAGATTACAAGTTTACAATACGTGGCGAAACAGAACAGAAGTGTTCGTTACAAACTGCTGATTCTCTTCAACCCTTTATGCCCAATATCTTTGCGGTAATAGCAATTCTCGAAGCTAATTTTCTGAACATTCTCATAGGTGCTATCAATTGCCCCGCGAAGGGTTTTCCCGCTGCTAACTACATTCAATACCCTGCCGCCATTGGTTATAATATCCTTTCCTTTTTGGGCAGTGCCTGCATGAAATAGTTGTACATCACCCGTAATTTTATTAAGGCCTGTAATTACTTTGCCTTTCTCATAATTAAGGGGATAACCTTCACTTGCAAGAACAACGCAACAGCGATATTTATCATCAATCTGTATAGATTTTTCGTCTAAACGTTGCTCAGTGGCTGCTATCATCAAATCGAGGAGATCATTTTCGAGTGATGGCAATATAACCTGGCATTCCGGATCACCAAATCGGCAATTATATTCTACAACTTTCGGCCCATCGGCAGTCATCATCAAACCAACATAAAGAATGCCTGTGTAGGCTGATTCTTCAAGCTGCATGCCAGTAATTGTGGGATCAATAATTTCTGACTGAATTTGTTCAAGAAGAGCTTCATTGAGCAGTGGTGCAGGTGAATATGCCCCCATGCCCCCGGTATTTAGTCCTGTATCCCCGTCACCAATGCGTTTATGATCTTGTGCGTAGTGTAAAATATGGGAAGAGTGCCCGTCGCAAATTACAAATACGGAAACCTCCTCCCCTTCCATAAACTCTTCAACAACCAGCCTGCTTGCAGCTTTTGAAAGCGTATCATCTTTCTTAATTGCAAGAAGCCTCTGTTTCACTTCATCCTCGCTGTTACAGATAAATACGCCTTTACCCGCGGCAAGCCCATCTGCTTTCAGTACAATGGGATACGTATCTTTTGATATAATAAATTTAAGTGCGTCGTCATAGTCGAGGGAACTGAAAACAGCGAAATCTGCCGTAGGAATGTTGTATTTCAACATAAACTCTTTGGCAAATTCCTTGCTTCCCTCCAGGCGTGCTGCATTCTTTTCAGGGCCAAATACGGCAATATTTTTAGCCCTTAAAAAGTCTGCGATTCCGTTCACCAAAGGATCTTCAGGACCCACAACAACCAGTTCCACACTGTTGGTTTCAACGAATTCGGCAACAGCTTCAAAATCGTTCACATCTAACTGTACATTCTTGCCAAACTGAGCTGTACCGGGGTTTCCCGGAGCGATGTAAAGTTTACCAAGCTTTTCAGACTGGGCAAGTTTCCAGCTAATTGCATTCTCCCTGCCACCTGAGCCTATCAAAAGTACGTTATATCTATCCATTCAGCTTATATTGATTCAGCGGTCTCTAAAATCTGGCCGTAACTGTCAGCTTTCAGGCTGGCACCGCCAATTAAACCGCCATCCACATCGGGCATACTGAGCAGCTCATGGGCATTATCGGGTTTCATGCTGCCGCCATATAAAATTCTCACTTTGTCGGCACTTGATTTACCCCAGCTTTTCTCCACAAGAGAACGGATAAATTTATGCATCTCCTGAGCCTGCTCCGGTGTAGCAGTTTCGCCGGTTCCAATAGCCCAAACCGGTTCATACGCAATCACAAAATTATCTGAAACATCTTCACCAAGGTGATTCAGAACGGCATTAACCTGTTTTTCCACCACTTCTTCCTGTTTGCCGCTTTTACGTTCTTCCAAAAGCTCACCAACACACAGAATGGCTTTCAAGCCATCATCAATAGTCTTTTTTGTCTTTTCTGCGATTAGTTTATCCGTTTCTCCGTAATACTCTCTACGCTCGGAGTGGCCAATTATTACGTAACTACAGCCGGCATCTTTAAGCATAGATGTGCTGATTTCTCCGGTATAGGCTCCGTTATCCTGGTTGGATACGTTCTGAGCACCTGTTTGAAAGCCTGTTCCTTCAAATGCAGACTGAACTGCCGGTATAGAGATAAATGGCGGGCAAAGCAGTGCCTCTGATTTGAAAGTTTTTCCTTTCCAGCCGGCGGCCATCTCTTTAGCTAATTTTGCGGCTTCGGTCGGGCCCGCGTTCATTTTCCAGTTACCCGCAATTAAAAATGTTCTCATGGTCTTTATTCGTTCGTTAATGTTGATATTTGTTGTAGTCCTCTCACTATGTCATCATATTCGTTGCCAATATACCTTCTAATGATAGTTCCATCAGCATCTACAAGGTAACGGGTTGGTACCCGGCTCAGATTCAGTATTTCAACAATATGTTCGGCTTCGAATGAGCCCGGTTCAACAACGTTCCAAAGCTTTTCTCTTTCTGAGAAGAATGCATCAAGTACAATTCTGTTACTGCCAAGTGGAACTGTTATAATTTCGAGGCCAAAATTTCTGTAGATCTGGTAAATGGCTATGGTCCTGTCGAACTGCTGCTGATACATTGCATTATCAAACCGGGTAACCTCAAGCATAAAAGGCCGGCCTGTAAGTTCACTGGTACGTAGGGAGTCACCGGTGCTTAGCAGAAAATTTAATTCAGGGAAGGGATAACCGGGTGCAAGAAACTCAAGATCATATCTTTTGTTCTCGGCCCACTCCATGGCGAGGTTGTTTTCAGAAAATGTATGAGTAAAAGAATCGAGATAGATTAAAGCCTCTTCTGTGCGGGAGCTGTCGAAAAGCAGCTCAATTCTGTTGATTTCAATCTCCATGATATCGGATGAGTGTTGTGCCATATCCTGCAGCCTGTTGATAAAGCTGAGCGCACTCTCAAGGCCTTCAGTTTCGGCATAAAACTCAACAAGTACCTCACGTGTACCTGTTGTGAGATTTCCATAGCTGCTTAGAATCTCCTCTGTTCTGGCAACCATAAGGGAGTCGTTCCATTCTCTTAAGATAGAAATAGAGCTTTCACCGGAAAGCTTACCCGCGTATGTACCGGGATACTGTTCAAATACATCCCAATAAATATCACTCCATTTGTCGATCTCAATCCCAACGCTATCGGCTGATATTAACCCTGCATTTATAAAATTCGCAACTCTAGTAAAGCTTCGGTCAACTCGTTCAAACGTCCGGAAAACATCATTTTCACGCGAATTAATTTCAACCGTTCCATTGAAATCGGGCAGATTGGCCCTAAGTTCAATCGTATCCTGATGAGCAAAAATCAGATTTACAATTCCCATCACATTGTTGTTTCGGGAAACCACAACCGGAAATTGACCTGGCCTGTCGAAGGTAACATCACCTGAAAAATACCCCTGCTGGTCGGTAAAAGCGTGGAATAGGGTGTCTGTTCTGTCGCTTGCTGTCCGCACTCTTGCAAGTATTTCAATATCACTGTAGTCAAAACTATCATCCAGTTCTTCAGAAACTGTAATCTGGCCTTTAATGTGGGCAGTATTACTTACTTCCGGTACCTCACGAGAGCATGAGAGCACGATTAAAAAAACTGAACATAACAGCAGGAAACTTTTTTTCGCCATAACCAACGTATCGGGCTTTGCGCCCTTCTTAACCATTTTCTAATTTTTTGGTAACGATATCTTTAGCCAGCTTAGGATTTGCCTTGCCCTTCGATTGTTTCATAACCTGGCCGATGAAAAAACCCATCAGAGCTTTTTTACCTTCTTTGTATCGCTGAACTTCGTCTGGATTTGTCTGAATGATTTCATCAATAATATCTTCAAGAAATGCAGAGTCGGAAACCTGCAGAAGGTTGAGTTCTTCAGCTAACTTTAGAGGCTCCTCATCCTTTTGAAGCATCTCGTTAAAAATAGTCTGCATAGCAGATGAACTGATTTTATCATCCTGCTTTAGGGAAATGAGTGATGTTAACCGTTCTGGTGAGATTGTAAATTCTTTAATTTCAATACTCTTATTATTCAATATTCGCAGCACTTCCGTGAGAATAACATTAGAAACAGCTTTCGGCTCATTTAAAATAGATATACATGCTTCAAAGTAATCAGCAAGCGGACGAGTTTCTGTGAGGATATACGCATCATCTTCGCTGAGACCGAGCTCTTTTATGAATCTTTCAAAACGTACAGATGGAAGTTCAGGCAGTTCCGATTTAATCTCATCAAGGGTGTTCTGTTTTATGATGATTGGCGGCAGGTCCGGTTCCGGGAAATAGCGATAATCATGTGCCTCCTCCTTCGATCTCATCTCTCGCGTAACCAGCTTATTAGGATCCCAAAGTAAGGTTTTTTGTACTACCTCACCTCCAGCCTCAACCAGCTCAATTTGTCGCTCAATTTCGTAGGTAATAGCTCTCTCAACATTTCGGAAAGAGTTCATATTCTTCAGCTCTGTACGGGTACCAAGCTCTTTCTGGCCACGTAAGCGAATTGAAACATTTGCATCACAGCGCAAGCTTCCCTCTTCCATGTTACCGTCGCACACTTCAAGGTATTGTACTATCTGGCGGATTTTCTTTAGGTAATCGTACGCTTCCTGCGGGGTTCGAAGATCCGGCTCTGATACAATCTCAATCAATGGGGTTCCGGCACGATTTAGGTCAACCAGTGTGTGATAAGGATCCTGGTCATGTATTGATTTGCCGGCATCCTCTTCCATATGAATACGTGTAATACCGATCCGTTTGGTGTACTCTTCAAGTTCAATATCTATAAATCCATCATAACAGATTGGAGTTTCGTACTGCGAAATCTGGTAACCTTTCGGGAGATCGGGATAGAAATAATTTTTCCTTGCAAAAATAGATTTTTCAGCCACTTTACAATTCGTAGCAAGACCCATTTTAATGGTATATCGTACCAGATTTTCGTTTAGAACAGGCAGTGTTCCGGGATGGCCTAAACAAAGCGGAGTAATCTGTGTGTTAGGGGCGCTTCCGTATTGAGGTGAAACTGCTGCAAAAGCTTTGCTTTTTGTTAGCAGCTGTGCATGAACTTCAAGGCCTATCACAGCCTCGTACTTCTCATTTGAAATTGTTGACATTCTTAAATTGCTGTTTCAAAAATTAGCCGAATTGAAAGATAACAAAGTAATGATAGAATATTGTAATCAAATCTGACTGAATTAGTTCATATGTGATGAAGGGAAAGTCAATTTAAAACAAGGGTAAAAAGCGCTTTTTTAATTTTATGAACTCATTTCATAATTATTCAGCTTTTTTGTTAATTGATAGTATACCTTTAACAATTCTCCGGAGTATGTTATGAAAAACATCTGCTTTACCTTTATTTCAGCAACACTATTTTTAGTACTTATTGCTACGGTTTCGCACGCTCAAAATCACCAGGGATATTATATGCATATCGATTATCTGCATATTGAGCAGACAGAGATAATAAACTTTGAACGCAGTATAGAAGAAGTGATAAAACCAATTCAGCGAGCCCGGATTGACTCTGAAAATCTTAGAGAGTGGTACCTTTACAGAGTGGCTTTCCCGGGGTCAAGAGATACTCAGCATAACTATGTTGTGGTTTCCCTCAGCAGTGATATTTGCGGGTTTGAGGATATACATAATCAGGTTGCTGTTTCATTCTCCGGTGATGATGTGGATAAAATGATGGGCATTTACTTCAGCCTGATGGTGCCAAACCATTCTGAACTTTGGAGAATAAATAATAGTGTTTTAGCATCTGAAGATGCAAAACCAAGCCGTTATTTTGGTATGGATTATATGGATGTGCCACCCGGCATGGAGTATGCGTATCAAATGATGGAAGATGAAGTTGCCCGCCCACTTCACGAGCTTCGTATGGAAATGGGTAATATGAAGGGCTGGGAACTCTTTACTTTAATAACCCCGGGAGGCAGTGAGTATGGGTATAATTTTGCGACTGGAAATTATTTAGGCAATCTCAGAAATCTGGAATTTGGTTTTTCTGAAGAACTCATTAGAATTAACAACCCAGAAACCAACGTAAGGGAGTTTTTTGATAACATTGAAGAGACGAGAGACCTTGTTCGCTCCGAACTTTGGGAGTTGGTTACATACGTTAAATAATTATTTATGTGGGATGGTGATGAAGGCGGCACTCTAAAAAGTGCTGCCTTTTTTTTAAAAATCTATTCCGTATAGTTGCTGGGTGATGCAATGGATGCTTCCCTGACCCCAAACCAGATCAGCACAGGGAATTCCTGTCACCTTTCTTTCTGGAAAATATTTTTCGAAAAGGTTAATAGCCTGTTCGTCACAACTTTTATCATACAAGGGAAGCAGAATCACTCCATTGGCAATATAAAAATTGGCATAACTGGCCGGAACATATTCTGACCCATCAACAGTGGTTCCCTCAATCTTTGTTTTTGGCAGAGGCAGGGTAATAATCTCAAAGGTGTCTCCGTCTATATTTCTCGCACGTTCCAGAATTTCGTAGTTCTCTTGCAATGCGTTGTAATTCACGTCATCAGGATCTTCCGAAATCATCGTCAGGATTGTATTTTCACTCAAAAAGCGAGATAAATCATCAATATGCCCGTCTGTATCGTCACCTGCCAGTCCATCCTTTAACCATATAATCTTTTCAGCACCCAGATAATCAGCCAGATAGGCTTCAATTTGCTCTTTACTGAGTTGAGGATTTCGATTCTTATTCAGTAATACAGATTCGGTTGTAAGAAATACACCTTGGCCATTTGTGTCGATGCTCCCTCCTTCAAGCACGATTCCGGGGCTAAATTTTTCGATCTCAAAGGCTTCAGAAAACCATCCAGGCAGTGCATTATCAGCATCGTAAGGAGGATATTTTCCACCCCATGCATTATACTCCCAGTCCGTTATAGCAAACTGGTGCTCATTTCTCTTTTTGATGAAAATTGGCCCGCAATCTCTTGCCCATACATCGTTAACAGGCTTATTGAACAGATGTACTGCAGATAGGTTAACGTTGTGATGACTAAGTTTCTCAACGATTTTATCGGCATCCGTTTTTGGATCAACGAGAAGAACTATCGGCTCATGAGTATGCAGGGCTTTTATGATTTCAAGGTAAACAGCTTCAACCCGCTCCAGACGTTCACCCGGCCATGTTTCTCTGTTTGATGGCCAGTGTAATTGTGTTGCTGCATGTGTTTCCCATTCTGCAGGCATGCGATATCCAAGTTCTTTTGGTGTATTCATCGTACCAGTAACATCTTTTTAGTTTTACTTTCACCGCTGTTCAGCTCAACACGGTAAAGATATGTTCCACTGGAGAGATTTCCTGCATCAAACACAACGGTATGATTTCCCGCTGTAAATAACCTTCTATCAGTAAGCAGGGCAACTTTTCTCCCCAGAATATCAAACACTTGTATTGTTACCTCAGCCGGTTCAGAAATTGAAAAGCGAAGGGTTGTAGCCGGATTGAATGGGTTTGGATAGTTTGGTTGCACAGTAAAATTTTCCGGCAATTCGAAATCATCATCATTACTACCTGAAAATTGGAATCTTGACCATACAGGGGCATGATCACTCGTAGTGGATATGAAACTCACTATGTAGTTAGGATTTTCTACACGCTGCGAACCATCAATATGGTCCTCAATTAATTCATTGGTAACAATAATATGGTCTATCATCGAGCGAAACTGCCCTACAAGATAAGAGGCAAAACCCCGGTCTTCCAGATTTTTGGTAACGGCATAGTAGTGCTCATCATCAAGAAAAACCTGATAGGGGCTTACTTCTTCATTGTAGGTCGAGAAATTCAGCTGATCGTTAAAATCACCAATAAAAATTATGTTATCCTCTCTTCTTTCACTATCGAGGTAAGTTTTTAGCGATGCTGCTGCATTTTGTCTTCGTAAGAACGATTGCCTGTCTCCAAACGCCTTTGCATGTACATTAAAGCTGGTTATTCTTCGGGTAACACCCTCTATGGTTGCATCAAATTCAAAAAACAGCGGTAATCGGCCGGCCCAGTCAAATGATTCCTGTCCATCAGTTAGTAAACCTGCATCAAGCGAATCGATAACCGCAGTTTTGAACAAATATCCTGTTCGCTGGCGCTGAGAATAGTTTGCCAGAAAACCGCGATAGTCAGGCAAACGATCTACAAGTGTGTTGAACCGATCTACGTTAGTAATCTCTTGAAGGGCATACAGATCAGCATTTATGGTTTCAATAACTTCTATTACATTTTCCATTTGCTGATCGGGTTCAGGCCCCCTGTCGTTTGCACCAAACCACTCAATATTCCATGTTACAAGGTCGAAAGTGAGATTACGGGGAATATCCTCGCCTTCTATCTCGAAGGGAACTACCTGAAGATCCTGATTATCTCTGGGTTTTAGCTGATAAACCCTGTTAAAGCGGTCTATAACTCCAGTTATTTTAACCGGTTCATCAGGTACAGGCGCACCAATAAGATCTGTAACCGAATTGCCTATTCTGATCACTCCGCTGCCCGTAGGATCGGCAATGGAATAATTTTGATTTCCCTGAAATACCCCTTCTGCCTGGAATGTTACATTTTCAATAGTTACAAGAGCACTTTCAAATTCACCGCTGTTTATCCTGGCGATGGTTACTACGTCAGGTTCAATCTCACCGGCTTGTCGTTCAGTGATTTCGTAATTAATGGCACTATCGGTATCAGTAACAGCTATCTGTCGAAGAAATGTACCGGATGTACCACTTATTGGGTTGAATTCGGTAACGGGACCGGTAACCCGAATACGGTCGCCTCTTTCTACATCTGTATGTAAAGGTTCATAAAAGACAGCGATAGCGCCAGTATCATCCTGAATAAATACCGGGCCGTTAAATTCATTAGCCACAGTAACCGTACCCTCAACAGTTACCCTTGTACCAAAGGGAACACTTCTGGTTTGCGATATTGGAATGATCTCATTCTCATCAACAGCAAATGCCAGCATCGTGAGTACAAATTCAGTCTGATCAGGTTCATTCGTTTGAATGACGAGCTGATCTTCGAACAAACCTCCGGTTTCAGATGAAAATGTAACGTTAAGATCCGCCGATTCTCTTGATTGAAGTGTTTCAGGCAGGCTTTCAGTAACCGAAAATCCCTCATTGTTCAATAATTGAATTGATGATATTTCAAGATCAGGTAAACCCGTATTCGATAACCTCAGTGTAACTTTACTACTCTGATTAATATTTACCGTTTCAAAATTGAGTTCACTGCCTGATTGCAGCTGCTCCTGCCCTTCCCTGACCGTGAGCCTGGGAGTATCAGACAACTCTATGAACGGTTCAATGGTAACATCATCAATATTAATCCGGTTACCTGAGGCTTTATTAAACCGAAAGCGTACCGGTTCCGCAATGTTCAGTTCCAGAACATAATATTCCAGTGAGTTCTCTTCGGTAAGCGAAATTGCTTCTCCGGCACTGTACCATGAATTTCCTTCATCTATCGAATAGTAAACCTGAACAGATCCCCCGCGATCTCCGGAAAAACCAGAATTAGAACCCCAGAAACTTAGTACACCTGCCCCCTCTTCTGCATCAAATTGCATCTGTAAAAACCCGTCCCTGATGCGTATGGAGCGTTCACCAAATTTTCTGTCTCCATCAGCCTGCCCCACAAGAGCATCATCAAGCAGCCACTCTCCGGTTGCAAATGAAACAACTCCCGCTGCATAGGCATTTTTTGAGCCTGCTTCAAAATCTTCAAAAATCTGTGCCTCAGCACGCAACACAGAGAGCAAAAGAATGAGGCTTGATAACACAACCGTAAATGCAAATGGGTACCTTCTAAAAATCATCTAATGAAGGTAGTGAGAAATCATCAATCTTTCTTTTCAGATGAGATGTGAATCTCTGATGCCACCAGATTTATTCGTTCCGATCCGGCAACTTTTTCTTCATAATCATACAAAAGTTATCTTTTTTCTTTTGCCAATTGCAGGATATATTCCATGCGTTAAAATGTTTTGAAAACAGACAGATTGTATGATTAACGAGCCATCGTTTTTACCCAATCAGGCAGGTTGGATCGAAGTAGTTTGCGGGGGGATGTTCAGCGGTAAAACCGAAGAGCTAATCAGAAGGGCAAGAAGGGCTCATATTGCCGGGCAACGCGTGGTAATTGTAAAACCGGCAGTTGATAATCGCTACAGCGACACCGAAGTTGTATCGCATGATGAAACCTCTCTTCCCGGCATTACCGTTGATACAGCCGACCAAATCATCCTCTTAACATCATCAGCTAAAGTAGTTTGTATTGATGAGGCACAATTTTTCGACAGCCGTCTTGTGGATGTGGTGAATACTCTCGCCAACGATGGCAAACGTGTAATCATTGCCGGACTTGATATGGATTATCTTGGCCGTCCTTTCGAACCAATGCCCCATCTGCTTGCCATTGCTGAGTATGTAACAAAGCTCCATGCTATCTGTTCAGAAAGCGGAATGATGGCAAATTTTTCGCAGCGTGTAGTGGAAAATGAGAGCCAGGTTCTGGTTGGTGAAAAAGATTCATACGAACCCCGTGCTCGCCACTGCTTTCGCCCCCCTGTTGATAAAAAACGAGGTAAACCCATTTTACCTCTCACCAAACCGGTATTAGAAAACGAAAATAAAGATCAAAATTAAATGGATATAGTTAGGGGCCTTATCGGCATGGCAGTAATCATTGCCATTGCACTTGCATTCAGTAATAACAGAAAAGCCGTGAACTGGAAGCTTGTGGGCACAGGCCTGGGCATTCAGTTTATTCTTGCGATTTTTATTTTAAAAGGCGCTGTAATGGCAGAAGTGTGGGCACCTCTTGGCTGGCCCAAAGCATTCTTTAGCTGGGTGTCGAGCTTTTTTGTTGTTGTACTCGACTTTACCACTGCCGGAGCTGAATTTATTTTTGGTGATCTTGCAAAAAGCCCCGGTATGGAGGGTAGTATAGGCCACTTTTTTGCTTTTCAGGTGCTGCCTACTATAGTATTTTTTGCATCATTGACCGCCATTTTTTATCACTATGGCATACTGCAAAAGGTGGTTAGTGTCATGTCGAGAGGTATGCAGAAAGTAATGGGTACATCCGGTGCAGAGTCTCTTTCTGTGGTGGCAAATATTTTTGTCGGTCAAACTGAATCTCCTCTGGTTATAAAGCCCTACATCGATAAAATGACAAAGTCTGAGCTCCTGACAGTCATGACCGGCGGTATGGCTACAATTGCAGGCGGGGTAATGGCAGCATACGTGCAAATGCTTGGCAACTCTTACTCTATTGCAAACAATGTACCTCTGGATGTTGGGCGTTTACTCTTTGCAGAGCAACTCTTAGGAGCGAGCTTAATGGCAGCACCGGCAGCACTTGTAATTGCTAAGATTCTATTCCCGGAAACTGCAGAGCCGGCTACAAAAGGTATCGTCAAAATGAGTGTTGAAAAAACCGATGCGAACGGTATTGATGCAGCTGCAACAGGGGCAGGTGTTGGCCTTAAACTGGCAGCAAATGTGGGTGCTATGCTGCTGGCATTTATAGCCCTGCTTGCTATGGGTAACTATTTTCTTTATGAATTTGGTGAAATTACCGGGTTAAACAATCTGCTGCCCGATTTTGATTTGACGATTGAAACATTACTTGGCTGGGTATTGGCTCCTATCGCTTTCGTTGTTGGTGTACCATGGCCCGATGCTGTGAATATGGGATCACTGCTTGGCACAAAAGTGGTATTGAACGAGTTTGTTGCTTTTCTCCAGATGGCCGACATGGTTGAGCAGGGAATGCTATCCCCTAAAACAATAACCATGGCTACATTTGCGCTCTGCGGTTTTGCCAATTTCTCTTCAATTGCCATCCAGATTGGTGGTATAGGGGGGTTGGCTCCTTCAAGAAAATCTGAACTTGCCAGTTTCGGCCTGCTTGCCGTTCTTGCCGGTTCTCTTGCCAATCTGATGACAGCCACTATTGCCGGTATGCTATTTTAATTTTCCACACGTTGAACGCAAAATTTCCGTTTGAAACTATATGAAAGCTATACTGATAACCCTATTTATTTACTCATTCTTATTCATCCAAACTCAACAGCAAAGGGATGATGTTGACCGAACCACTGAAATTGCAAGGATTGGTTCTGAAACAATTACCCTTGGTGAGTTGATAGACAATTTTAAGATCAATCAAACCGAAGAGCAAATTTCACGAGACGAGCTTGTTGAGTTTTTACCCTCCTATATTGAATATCGCCTGAAACTAAAAAAAGGCTTTAAATATGAGTTTAATAAAAAGCCTGACCTGCTTGAGGAGTTTGAACTATACGGCAGGCAGGCTGCTGAAATTTACTGGATGGAGAATGAGATAAAGCAACAGATGATTGAAGCGTTTATTGAACGCAGCAACTACGAACTCTACGCTTTCCACATTCTTATTGAGGTACCAAACCAGGCCACTGTTGATCAGGAAAAAGAGATTATGAATCGAATTCTACAGGCTCGTAAAGACCTGGTCAATGGAATTGACCCGAATGAGGTAAATGCCACTTACTCAAGCGTGCGCAATGGTAATTATATGGGCGGGCAGCTACCATGGATTACTGCCGGCAGAACTGTTGAACCTTTTGAAGATGCCCTCTTTTCACTCGAAGTTGGCGAAATTTCAGAGCCTGTTCGCACAGCATTTGGATATCATATAATCTACCTTCAGAACAAGCGCGAACGCTCGCCCGACCGGCAGGTAAGCCATATATTTTTCCAGGATACCGAAGAATCTCTTGCCTCCGAGAAAGCAGCGGATGTACACCAAAAACTAACCGACGGCCTCTTTTGGTACGATGCTGTAGAAACTTACAGTATGGACAGAAATACTATTGCAAATGGCGGTTTGATTGGGTGGGTTGGTTACGCAATGCAATTTCCTGAACCGTTTGTTGATGCTGTTATGGCAAAAAATCCGAGTGAACCGTTTAGCGAACCGATTGAGATGCCGTATGGTGTTCACATAGTCCGGATTGATTCTGTTCGAAATTATCCTTCAGAAGAGGCAAGAATGGAAGAGATTGTTCGTGAGCTTGAGAGGCTGCAACGATTAAATCCCAGTGAAGACGAACTAATTGAAGCACTAAAATCAGAAGGAAATTTTACTCTTAATCAGACAATAATTGATTCGATAAACAGTGCCGACCCTAACTCAGTCATCATCTCATTTAATGAAAAAGAATACACTGTAAATGATTTTTCTCTGTTTTCTGAAGTTAATGACTCAGATTCTGATGAACTTCTTGATGACTTTATTCAGGAAGTTGTTCTTTCTCATTTGATTGATATTACACGTTCAAAGTTTCCCGATTTTGATGCTCAAATTTCATCTTTTCTAAATGGTTTGGTTGTGTTCCGGATAAACGAAGAGTTTATCTGGAGTGAGGATGCCCCTGAGAGGAGTGCACTTGAGCAATTTTATGCAGAGAACAAGGAAAATTATTGGTTCGACAGAACCTTTACTTATTTCTCTGTTTCCGCTTTTGAGGACTCCATAATCACAAAAGCGGTTGATTTTGTAGAAAATGGAGTGCATCCGAAAGATCTGTCGGAACATATTGAGGAGATTAATGTTCGCAGATTTTCAACATCAAACAGTAATAATCCCGGTTTTGATTTGATTGAAAATATTGATCCAGGTACAATTACCGAAATTCAGATTAGCGGTGTACGCCACAGCTTTTTCTTTCTGAATAGTGTTGAAGAACCAAGACAGATGACCTTCGATGAAGCCTTCAGCAGAGTGGTAAATGATTACATGCCTATACAGGAAGCTGCATTTATAAACTTGTTGAAATCAGAATTCGGTGTGGAAACATTTCCTGAGAATATTCAGATATGAAATCTGTTACCTCAATCCTATTTTTATTCGTTGCTGCAGCAATTGTTCTGAGTGGTTGTAATGGAGTGTCACCGCCATCAAAAGATACCGTTATAGCTTCCGTTGGCAATAACTCCCTTACCCTTCAACAGGCTTTGGATGGTATTCCATCTTTCAGGTTGCAGGAAGATTCCCTCTCAGCAGTTCTTGCTTACACCAATCAATGGGTAGAAACACAGGTTACTGTAGATCATGCTAATCGAATAGGGATTCCAAACACAGCTGAGTTCCAGCAGAAACTTTCGCAGTATCGAAACCAACTTTTAAAAAACCTGTTGCGGAATTACATTATCGAAACTCATAGCGACGAGCTATCTGTTAGCTCAAGCGAAGCTCTCGAATATTATCAAACATACCGCGAGCAGTTTGTATTTGACGAAAAATATGTGCGCTTCAGGCATTTAACCACCCGCACAAGAACAGAAGCAGAAAATGCCAACCGGGAATTGATTGCGGGGCTGCCGTGGGAAGAGATACTTGAGCGATATAGCGTGAACCCCGTTGCACAATTAAACAGAGAAGCTTTATTTGTACCTCTTTCAATGGCTCTACCTGATCTTCCGGCTCTGCATCAACACCTTCAAATTATGGGACTTACGGAACGCTCTCCCATTCATTTTATCAATGGGCAATATCATTTTGTTCAACTACTGGAGGAAAAAACGGAAGGTGAATATCCTGATTTGGATTGGCTGATACCACAAATACAGGAATGGCTTAAACTCGAAAAAACGAGAAGAATAACAAATGCTTATCTGCGAAATCTTTATCTTCAAGCCGAAGCCAATAATGAAATTGCGTTATCTAACGTTACAGAGATCGATCAGATACTTAAATCGTACGAAAACTAACTACAAAACCATTTAATGAAATCACTCTTTACCCTGTTTCTATTACCCATTCTGTTCATTTTTTACTCATCAAATCTGTTTGCTCAAAACAGCCAGGTTACAGATAGAATTGTAGCCATAGTGAACGACCGGATTGTTCTAAAGTCCGATGTTGACAGCGAAGTAAACAACTTCCTCCGCCAGGCTGAAGTTGAAGGCGCCAATGTTCAGTTTTCAGAAGATTTATGGTTCAGCGCACTTCAAAGTATGGTTGATAATTACGTAATGCTTGAAATGGCTGAGATTGACTCCATCACTGTGAGCGATGATGTTGTTAACCGTGCGATGGATCAGCGCATCAACCAGCTTATTCAACAGGCAGGAAGCGAGCGGGCACTTGAGCAGGCACTTGGACAAAGCCTCATTCAAATACGAGCTGATTTCCGTGAACAATTTCGCGAACAGCTGATCGCACAGCAAGTGCAGGAAACTCAGCTTCGACGAGTTTCTATCACCCGTCCTGAAGTAATTGAATGGTTTAATCAAATTCCGGAAGATCAACGCCCTGTAATCCCGGAACAGGTGTCATTGTCTCAAATTGTAGTTATACCGCAACCCCTTGATGATGCACGGCAGGAAGCTCTTGCACGCGCACAGGCATTGCGAGACTCTGTTATTACATATGAACGCAGTTTCGAAGAGATGGCTCGACTCTACAGTGAAGATATTTCTGCTCCACGCGGTGGTCTGCTGCCTATGATGCCGCTGGATGACCTTGTCTCCTCATATTCTGCAGCTGCTGCAGCTTTGCAACCCGGAAGTATATCAGAAGTGGTTGAAACACAGTTTGGATTCCACGTAATCAGGCTGAACAGACGGCAGGGAGATAATATTGAGACGAACCACATTCTCATAAAAATTGATGAGGAAGAAGTAGACGATCTCGGTGCTATGGATAAGCTAAATGCCATAAGGGACAGCGTCTTGGTGCATGGAGAAAGTTTTGCCGATATGGCACGCCGCCACTCTGAGGATGAAGAAACCAGAGCATTTGGAGGCAGGATAACCAATCCGCAAACCGGCAACAGATTGATGCAGATCAGTCAGCTTGAACCGGCCCTTTACCGAATTGTACTGTTGATGGATGAAGAGGGTGAAATTTCTGAACCAAGATCTTTTAATCCGCCAAGAAGAACCGTAAACCGGGCTTTTAGAATTGTTCGCTTAGACAGACATATACCCGAACACGTGGCCAACATTGAACAAGATTACGACAGGCTTAGAGAATTGGCGCTTAATCAAAAACGGCAGGAACGGTTTGCAAAATGGATTGAAGAAATACGAAACGAAGTTCATGTAGAGTTCCTTATATCTATGCCCGACGATATTGAGCAAGAACTACCATTTGAAGACCCCCAGTTATCCCTGTAGTATTAATCTGATTTATGAGTGAAGTAATACCCGAATCCCCCGAGAAGGCTGCTGAGTTTTTTAGTGAATCCTTTCAAAACATTAAAGAAGAAATAGCTAAAACCGTTGTAGGCCAAAAAGATGTAGTTGATCAATTACTCATCTCCCTTTTCTCACGCGGTCACTGTGTACTTGTTGGTGTACCCGGCCTGGCCAAAACATTACTCATTCATACACTGGCTCAAACCCTGAACCTTTCCTTCAGCCGAATTCAGTTTACACCGGATTTGATGCCGGGTGATATAACCGGTACAGAGGTAATTGAAGACGATAAAGAGAGTGGTAAAAAAAGCTTTAAGTTCATAAAAGGCCCTATCTTTGCAAACATTGTTCTGGCAGATGAGATAAACCGTACCCCACCAAAAACACAGGCTGCACTGCTCGAGGGCATGCAGGAGTACAGTGTTACCGCATCAGGGCAAACGTTTAAACTGGATAAGCCCTTTTTTGTGCTGGCAACACAAAACCCCATTGAACAGGAAGGAACGTATCCCCTGCCTGAAGCGCAGTTAGACAGATTCATGTTTAACATACGGCTTAACTACCCCACGATGGAAGAAGAGCGGCAGATTGTAAATCAAACCACCTCGCCAAGAAATGTTACCATTGAGTCTATTCTCGATAAAGAACAGATCACGCAGATTCAGGAGCTGGTACGCGAAGTACCCCTTCCTGAACACGTGCTTCAAAAAACTGTAAAATTAATTTCTCAAACGCGGCCCAATACAGAGCATGCCCCTGATTTTATAAACAGCTACCTTAGCTGGGGCGCCGGGCCGCGTGCATCGCAATATCTGGTGCTTGGAGCAAAGACAAGAGCGCTTTCGCAAGGCAGATACAATGTAGAGATGAAAGATATACAGGCACTTGCCATCCCGGTTCTTCGCCACAGAATTGTAACCAACTACGCTGCCGAGGCAGAAGGCCTTACCACAGTTGATATCATCAACAGGCTTCTGAAAAATCTTTAGAAATTCTGGCACGCACAATGGCTGCATTTTTTCAGGGAATTAATCCGGTTCTGCCAATTATTTTTATCACCGGGATTGGAGCCATATCACTCTTTATTGCCTGGTGGACCTACAGCTCTCTCTCCTCAATCCCTGCACATAAAAAAGGGGCTTTAATTGGCCTGAGGGCTGTTGCTCTATTCATTTTAGTACTGCTTCTGCTTAACCCCTTCATATCAAGGCTCTTTACAGATGCTGCAAATCAACGGGTTGCAGTTTATCTTGATAACAGCCAGAGCATCACCATAGAGCGGGGTGAATATGATGGACTCAACACATACGGAGAGATTATTGCAGAGTTTGAGCGCTCGAAAAGCGATGAAATAGAGTTCGATTATTTTCTTTTTGATGATTCCATCACCCGGTCTGATGAGCTCACAGGAACCGGAGTTCGTACCAACATAAATAATGTTGTAGAACACCTCCAGGAAAATGAGACAAACTATCTTGGCGCAGTTCTGTTTTCTGATGGCATTATCACACAAGGCAGAAATCCAATTTTTGCGGCACAAAATCTTTCAGTACCAATTTTTACTGTACCTGTGGGTGATACCACCGATGTTAGAGACATTGCCATTTCTGATGTAGAATACTCTTCCATAACGTACAGTTTTACATCCCAAACAATACGTGCAGAGATACAACAAACCGGTTATGAAGGCGAATCCGCAACGGTTCAATTCATGAAGTCAGGTGAATTGATAGAATCTCAAGAGATCGATTTCACTACTGCAGTCAGCAGCCATATAGCCGAATTCTCTTTAGAGTTTAATGAGCCAGGTTTTTTTGATTTTGAGATCAACGTTCCGCCAAAGGAAGACGAACTTACAGATCAAAATAACCGGTACATCTTCAATATTGAGGTATTGGATGATAAAACAAAGATCCTGTCAATTGCCTATGAAGTGCATCCGGATGTAAGTGCAATCCGCAGGTTTATTGCAACAGATCAGCAAAATGAACTCGTTATCTCTACCTGGATAAATGAACAAACCATGATTGGTGTGGATCCGCTGAATTTATCAGAAGAACCTGATTTAATTGTTCTGCATGGTTTACCTCCAAACGGGTCGAACGTACTGGAGTGGATAGAAAATCAGCAGATACCTGTTCTGTATTTTGCAACTCCTTCTGCTTTCTCACGGCTTGGAGACAGTTCTCTTAGTAACATCATTGGGTTTTATGCAACAGGAATTCAGAACCCGATAGATGTGCAGATCTACCATGGTTCCGGCCAAGGCTCGCATTCATTGCTGGAACTTACCCCACAAAATTATCAGCGTTTCCCAATGCTTCAAACATTCAGGGGAAATTACAGACTCTCCCCTCTTGCTCAACCGCTCATGTTTGCTCTTTTCCAGCGTTCCGAGACAGATATACCTTTGCTTATCGCTGAAGACACCTCAACACGCCGTAAAGCCGCTGTGAACGCTTTTGGCTGGTACAGGTATCAACAGAGTACTTTGGACGAAGCACAGCAGTTCTACACCCAATTTTTGTCCAATCTCTTTTCCTGGGCTTCCACCCCGCCCGATCGTCGTACTCTTATGCTTGAGCCAGCAAAACCATCTTTCACAGAGAATGAGAGTGTAGAAATCCGTGCAGAACTATTCAATGAATTAGGAGAACCAGAGCCGGAAGCATTTGTTGATATAGAAATTTTTTCGGGCGATAACCCTGAACCTCTGAACAGATTCCGGATGAATCACCTGAGGAATGAGATTTACACCGCTGAATTAGGCAATTTTCCTCAGGGGTTATATAGAATTGAGGGAAGAGCTGTAAAAAATGATCATGAAATCGGTACTGCCGAAACAAGAGTAAATGTAAGTCAATCGTCTACAGAGTTTTTGAACACGAAAAGAAATGACGATCTGTTGATCTCACTGACTGAAATTACCGGTGGCTTATTTATATCAGATGGCGATTATTCCGGCATGAATGAAATGATAACACGCAGAATAGCAGAAGCCGAACTGACTGATACCCGGGAAGAAACATTTTTCCTCTATCAATCTATTATCTGGTTTTTTGTGGTTCTTACGCTCTTATCAGTTGAATGGCTTTTAAGACGATCTGTATCCCTGCCATAAAAAAACCGGTACCTTTATCAAGCACCGGTTTTCGATTTGTTGTTCGTTTTCTTTACATCACCTTCTCTTCATAACAAGCAGAACAATCAAACCAATGATTATAGCTATGCTTACAAGAAAAAGTATAAACATCAATCTCGAGCTTGGCTGAGCTGCTTCACCCCAGTTGTTTAATTTGATATCTATTGCTGTAATTTCAGACTGTGAAAGAATATTTCCATCCACCAGTGCTTCGCCCCAAGAGGCTTTCACGGTATTATTCCAGAAGTCACGGAAATTTCTATAGATTCTGTAATCTTCTTCGCTATTGCTTTCAAGGCTAATTTCAATGCCGCCATCAACATAATTATTAAGTGCAGTGTTGAACGTTTGTGGCGAAGTGAAAGGCCCAAGCTGAATATTATTTTGATTGAACGCTGTGGTTAAAGAATTCCACAAACGGTTATCTACTGATGCAAGCCAGGCTGCAAGCAGATCTTCTACCTCTTGTTTTGCCTGAACAGGCCTTTCAGGATCGAACGTATTTACTAAACGTTCTCCGATTCTTTCCCAAACATCACTGAAATATCCGTGCTGGGCACGCATACCAAGATAATCGGGTGTTTCGAGCGCTGATGACTGATCCGCAACATTTATGTATTCAGCGATAATAGTTTTGATTACCTGGAGAGGGTTATCATCCATTCGTGCTGTTGTTTCAGAAAGTTCCTCCTGATTGCTTCTGTCCATTGTTTGATATCTCATCAAAAGCTCTGCCAGAAAATCTGACACAAAACTATCACGTAGTTCTATGTTTTGCCTGTACTGCCTAATGAGTGCAGCCTGCCTGCTTTCGCTTGCAGCAGAACGCTCTATCTGATCCTGAAGATCTTCAGATTCCAATGTCATCTGATTGATACGGTCTCTGAATACATCCATTTCAGCGGAGAGCTCATCAACTCGTTCGTTCAATTGCTCAATTACCTCATATCGTTCTGCAAAAGCTGCCCTGTTCTCTTCTGCGCGGTTGACAGAGGCTTCAAACGTATCAGGATATATTGCAGCATTGATTATAGCAGAGTGTTCAGAATATGTATTGCGCAGGGAAACAAGTTCTTGCTGAAGCTCTTCAAGTTCCTGTGTTGAAACGGCAAGCTCAACTCTTTCATTTAATGCTGCCAGTTCAGCTCTGAAATCTTGCTGTATTTGAAAATCAGACTGCTGAGCAACAAGTGCGGAACTCGCAAATATGAAAAACAGAGCAAGAAACAGTGTATATGTCTTTAGATATGGATTCTTAAAATTCATTCTTATCTCCTCCCTGTATGGTCAATATTATATGTTTGCCCGGATACACGATCTACAAGTTCAATAAATCTATCGCGCTGATTAAATGCCGGATTACTGATCCCCTGGCTCGAAATCTCTATAATTCTCTTCTTTTTCAGTTCACGTTCAGCAGGCTCAAAAACATATACGTTATTGAAACCATCAGCGGTGATAAAGTAATATCCGGCTCTGTTTCTTATGAGCCTGACCTCATCCACACTTTGCATACCTTCTCTTTCAAGAATTTTGGCAATTGAAAATTTTATCCCAAAACGCTGGTCGTGAACAGTCTGATCTGAATCGGGTGTGAGAACACTCTCAATTGATTGTGAGAAATCTACATCCTGTATAACCATGGATGATCCGCATCCCATAGCTGTAAACAGCAGTGCTGTAATCACAGTAAACGTAGTTATATATTTTGTTAACATAATGTTAATTTAGTTTTTAGGTTCATTTAATATAAAGGGATTTACAAAAAAATTGTTCCGAACTGACTATATGCATTTGCCTTACAAGCGATTATACATATAGTACTATAATAACGAATTATTAAATCATTAATTTGCAGTGACTTTCTAAACTTTCGTAACGCTATAATGAACAAAATTTATACAGATCTTCAGCTTCATCAGAAGTTTATGACGATGGCTTTTCAACAGGCTGAAATGGCTTACAGCAAAGGGGAAGTACCTGTTGGTGCCGTTGTAGTGCACGAGGGGCGTGTTGTTGGGAAGGGTTTTAATCAGGTAGAGATGCTGAATGACCCAACCGCGCATGCTGAGATGCTCGCGATCTCATCGGCATGTGCAACATTAAACCAGAAATATTTAACAGGCTGCACTCTTTATGTTACCCTTGAACCGTGCCCAATGTGTTCAGGTGCGATTGTATGGTCGAAAATTGATCGGGTTGTTTTTGGGGCTATGGATGAAAAATCGGGAGCATGCGGTACCGTGTTTAATATTTCGCACTCTAAGCATTTAAATCACCGAGCAGAAATCATCCAGGGGATTATGGAGAGTGATTCTGAATATTTGCTCAAACAGTTCTTTTCTGAAAAGAGACCCTGAAAAGCGGTTGTTACAGATAAAAAACACTAATTAATCAACAGAATTCCGTGTCGTATTCCCCCTGTTGATACAGTAATCTCACTCTTTCCAAAAAATGAGATAATCTCATCCATAATCAGAAGGCCCGCAAGAATTACCTCTCCCCTTCCGGTCAAAAATGCCGGATATGTGGCTTCAATATCAGCAGGCATCATAGCAGAAAATGATGAAATGTACTCTTTGATGATATTTTGTGGAAGTTGTACCCCATTTAACTTATCGGAATCGTACTCCTCTATCCCGGAAAAAATTGCTGCCAATGATGTAACCGTACCAGCTACACCTATCAGTTCAATATCCTCTTCATTAGAAAAGTTGTCGGTAAGCAGTTGTTGAACAGTATGCCTAAAACTTTGTACTGATGTATCTTCAGGCGGATAGGATTTAAAAAAACGTTCTGTAAAACGAACACTGCCCATATCGATGGAAACAGATCTCTTCAACGAAGTGCCAATTCCGAAAGCAAGCTCCGTACTGCCGCCACCAATATCAAATACCACGCTTCGTCTTACTTTCTGTTCCTTCAAAACCGATAATGCCCCTTTAAAGGTGGTTTGCGCTTCTTGTGGTCCGCTTAAGAGATGAATATCCCAACCCGTTTCCTTTTTCACCCGATCGATAAATTCGCTTCTGTTTGATGCATCCCTGACTGCACTGGTTGCCGTTAGAATGGTCTTATCAACTATGGGAGGATAGTTTTCAATCAGGAAACGTTTGTAACGATTTAGTACATCGAGAACACGCTGCTGGCTATCAGGGTGAAGTGTACGATTTTCATCAACACCTTTCCCAAGACAAGGCACTGACTCCATCTCTTTGAGTGCATTAATATTATGTCCATCTAAATCTGCTACCAGAAGCAGTACAGAATTGGTGCCAATATCGATAGATGCAGCTATCATTCGTTATTCTTCTCTACCTGAAACAGAATCCACTCTTCTTCCTGCCGGATATCTGTGATATGAACCGGCTGGCTGCTCAATCTTTCCCTGATTATTTCCTCATCGGTTTCAAGTAAACCTGTTAACAGAAGTGTACCGCCTGCAATTGTTTGATCAATCAGGAATGGAATAATTTCGAGGATTACATTCCGGTTGATGTTTGCGAGGGTAACATCAAAAATTTCATTTTCCCGAATCAGCTCCGTGCCTCCAAAACGTATGTCTACCTGCTCCTGAACCTGGTTGATAATTGCATTTTCAGCGGCATTCTCTTTACTCCATGGGTCTATATCAAACCCAACCGCATGTTTGGCACCAAGTTTAATGGCAGCAATTGCAAGTATTCCGGTACCGGTACCTGCATCCATCACCTTTTTTCCAGAGAAATCAATCCCTGAAAGCTGCCTCAGTGCCAGGCGTGTGGTTGCATGATAACCTGTACCAAAAGCCATTTTAGGATCTATCTCGAGTAGAATTTCGTCTTCTGCGGGCTGCTGATGTGCCCATGTTGGTTTAACAAGAAAGCGCCCGATATTTCGAGGCTGGATGGTTTTCTCCCATGTTTCATTCCAATTTTGTTCCTCTACTTCATCCAGTTCTGCGAAAGACGACCCGGTATGCAAAGCAACAAGCTGCTCAATCAGTTCGCGATGAGAATCATTGAATCTTGATTTTTCAACGTAAGCAATCAGCCGGTTGTCGAACTGTTCGAATCCATAAAAATCGAGGTCCATCAATTCTGCAATAAAAATTTCATGGAGGTCATCGTCCAGTTCAAACTCAAAGGTGAGGTAATTCATAAGGGTATTCGGTTATAAATCAATTCAAGAACTACATCACCAACTGCCTGCAGCACATCTTTGTCTATGATGTCCATATTGTCGTTATGGGTGTGCCAATAAGGTGGAAATTGCACATTACCAAGGGCATCAACTCTGTGGTGGATGATGTTTATCATTGGAATACCGGTAAGCTCTTCAACAATAATGTGGTCATCAGCTATGCGCCCGCCCCGTTGATCAACGAAAAGGTCACCATGGCCAAACTCTGCAGCAATTGACCAAATTTCATCAACAAGTGACGGAGCAAACTGCATGGAAAAGCCTTCCTTTGGAAACAGTGCATTCTCTCCGCCAACCATGTCCAACAGAATGCCGAAACGTGGGTTGTAACCGGGTACAGGAGGATTATTACCCCAGTGGCGAGACCCAAGAAAATAGTGGTCCATATCAGAAACCTCTCCATAATCTTCACCATCAAAAAGAATAATATCCACACCAATTGGCAAGGAATGCTCAGCAAAAATATTGGCAAACTCCATCAAAACACCAACACCGCTTCCTCCGTCGTCAGCTCCTAAAATTGGACTGTCCGGATCATAAGGGTCTTCTTCTGCCCGTGGACGTGAATCCCAGTGTGCGGCAAGCAAAATTCTATCCTGATGTTCCGTTCCAAAAGCTGCTATCAGGTTGTAAAGATTTAATGTATCGCCATAAACCACCTGCTGAAATGATTGAATGTAAACTGCATCATTTCCGGCTGTTTCTCTGAAGTGATCATTAAAATACTGAATAGCCCGGCGATGAGCTTCACTGTTGGGCACTCTCGGGCCAAAATTAACCTGTTCTTCTATATATTGAAAAGCTCTCTCTGAAGAAAAAGCCGGTACAAATCTGCCCTGTTCACTGAATTCAAAACCATCGTCGCTTCTGCAACCGGCTGTTAACATCAACAAAAAAATGAGTGCCGCAAAAAAGATAGATCGATACATAGTGGTGGTAATTTGTTCTGATTAAGCCAATTATGGCCAGAGTGAAAATACAGATTTTATTGATCGGAACGATGTACAATCGTGGCAGATGACTGAGCAACAGGCAACACGATAGTATCAAGAATGTTTACATGTTCGGGGCGATTTGCAACAAACAGTAAAATCTCGGCGATGTCTTCTGCGGTGAGTGGTTTGAGGCGGTCATAAACCTTATCGGCTTTTTCTTTATCACCATTAAAACGAACTGTACTGAATTCTGTGTCCACAAGACCGGGAGAGACCGAACTAACCCGGATATTGGTTCCGCTTAAATCCATCTTTGCAGCCTGAGTGATTGCGTTTACCGCGTGCTTTGTAGCACAATAGACTGATCCACCCGGATATGCTTCATGTCCGGCAATAGAGCCAATGTTAATGATATGCCCCTTATTTACTTTTTTCATTCGTTCCGAAACAAAGCGTGTTATACTCAGAAGCCCTTTGATGTTGGTATCAATCATGGCATCCCAATCACTAAAATCAGCGGAATCGATGGGATCTAACCCGGAAGCGAGGCCGGCGTTATTGATGAGGATATCAATAGGTTGTTCAATGGCATCAACACACTTTTTACACTCTTCCCTATTGCGAATATCAAAGGTAACTGTTTGTACAGAAGTGTTAAACTGCCCGGAGAGTGTGTTTGCGAGTTGTTTTAACCTCACTTCCCGCCTGCCCGTTAGAATTAACGTACAGTTTTGTTCAGCAAACAACCTTGCTGTAGCTTCCCCTATCCCTGATGTTGCTCCGGTTATAAGTACAGTTTTATGGTTTAACCGGTTCAAGAAGTGCTCTTTTGTGTTTACTGGTGGAGATTTTCGATTCGTTTGGCAGCTCGGAGAATATCAGATTCCCTGAAAGCATTCCCCATAAACTGTAAACCAACCGGTAAACCATTTGAGTGAGTGCCTGCGGGTACACTGATACCACAAATGCCGGCAAGATTTGCCGATATGGTGTATACATCGTTCAGATACATCTGCAGTGGGTCATTAAGATTTTCACCCAGCTTAAATGCCGTGGTTGGAGCTGTTGGCGATACAATCACGTCAACCTGTTTAAACGCCTCGGTAAAATCGTTCTTTATCAACCTGCGCACTTTTTGTGCTTTTGCATAATAGGCATCATAGTAGCCGGCACTAAGTACATAGGTGCCCAACAAAATGCGCCGTTTAACCTCTTTGCCAAAACCTTCCGTACGCGACTTTTTGTAAAGCCTTATCAGCTGAGAATCCAGTTTGCTCATAGCCTGGTCTACATCCGCAGCGCTTTTGCCCTTAAACGCCTCTTTTATTTGTTGCCTCTCTTCTGAAAGATCTTCCACCACTTTCTTATGATCTGCCCGGTGACCGTATCGAATACCATCGAACCGTGCCAGATTGCTGGAAGCTTCAGCAGTAGCCAGAATATAGTAGGTGGCTATTCCGTACTTCATGTGGGGAAGTTTTACCGGAATCAGCTTCACATTTTCTTTTTCAAGCGCTTTTAGCTGATCTTCGATGATCTGCCTCACCTCAGGGTCGAGGCCTTCTCCAAAGTATTCTTCCGGCACGCCAACTTTCAGTGGAGAGCCATAAGAATCGAGATCGGCCAAGTAATCATCTACAGGCTCGCTGGATGATGAATTATCCATAGGATCGTGCCCGGAGATGTGTTTTAGCATGATTGCAGCATCTGTTACATTCTTTGAAAACGGCCCGATACAATCGAAAGATGAAGCATATGCAACCAACCCATATCTTGAAACCCGGCTGTATGTTGGCTTGAGCCCAACTACGCCGCAGTATGATGCCGGCTGACGTATAGAGCCTCCGGTATCTGATCCGAGAGACACATCACACATGTCAGCTGCAACAACCGCCGCACTGCCACCACTTGACCCGCCCGTAACATACTCTGTATTTACGGGATTTTTTGAGGGGCCAAAAATGGAATTTTCGGTTGACGAACCCATCGCAAACTCATCCATATTGGCTCGGCCAATAAGGAGTGCATCCTCTGCCTTAAGCTTGCTAATAACTGTTGCCTCGTATACACTTTCAAAGTTGTGAAGGATCTGGCTGGCACAGGTTACTTTTTTTCCTGCTTCACAAATAACATCTTTTACCCCGACAATTGCACCGGCAAGAGCCCCGGCAGAGCCATTAGTGATTTTTTTTTGGATAGATGAAACCTGATTCTGTATATCATCTTCATCCACATGAACAAAAGCGTTAATTTCCGGATTGCGGGATTTGATTGTAGTAAGATAACCTTCAGTGATTTCTGAGAGGGTTATCTTTCCGGATTTGAGTTGCTCCTGAACAGAGAGCAAATTTTTCATTTAGACTTGCCGGTTATTTTTCAGTTGTCTCTTTTTCTTTGACTTTGGTTGCTTCGTCTATGTCATTCTTTCCTTTATCAATTTCTTTTTTGATATCGTCAGAAGCTTTTCGAAACTCATTGATACCCTGTCCGATACCTCGAGCCAACTCGGGAATTCTCTTCGCTCCAAAAAGTAGGAGAATTACGAGAACAATAATAACCATTTCAAAACCGCCTGGCATGCTCATAAACTAAACCTAATTGATTTGTATTCTAATTGTTAATCTGACTTAAGATAAAAAATATTTGATTCACCTATTAGAGTAGTTAGAAAAAAAAGTTGTAATTTCGTGCGGTTTTATTTGCATTCCTGCTCAGGAACTGTTTAATACTAACATAGAAACAAATTCATTAAACGACATAATTAAATTAAACTTATGATTTGGACAGTAGAATTAGCCGCTGCACTCGATGAAGCACCATTTCCCGCAACAAGAGAGGAATTAATTGAATGGGCTGAAAGAAATGGCCTGCCGCAACAAGCTATTAATAACCTTTATGAGCTTGAAGAGATTGAAGAAGGGGAAGAAACCGTTTATGAAGGGATTGAGGATATTTGGCCCGATTACATTCGAAAAGAGGACTTTTTCCACGGTGAAGAAGACGAAGGTTTTGACTATGACGACGTATAAACCGAACATTTGATGTACTTCTGATCGAAACATTCCGTTAGGAAGGCAGGGTTTATCAAGACCAATTTTTTACTGAAAATGATCTGATTAGTGATAAAATATTTTCTGCCGTTTCTTTTTTTATTTATAATACTGCTCATCAACGAGCCTTCTTATGCTCAACAAAATGAAGAATTCACTACTGAGGAAATTTCAGCTGATGAAGAAGATGGAGTAGTAAGAAGACTCCGCTTTACCGGGAATAGAAATGCATCCAACAGGGCTCTCACCACACTTGTACGTACCAGAACCAACCGTGAATTTCTGGGAATAAGAAGATTTACCCCATGGTACTATATTTGGCAGGTATTTGGAGTGGGTGAATCTCCAAGTTTGCTAAACCGTGAAGTGGTGGCAAACGATATAGAGCGGATAAAGCTCTTTTATGAAAATCTCGGTTTTTTTGAGGTAGAAGTAGATACAAGCATTATCGAGTTTCGAGAAAACAGATATGAAGTATCTTTTTTAATTCGTGAAGGCCCCGAATCGTCAATTCGAACAGTATCTTACACAGGGCTGCCGGAGCTCGAAAATGAAAATCTGCTTCGCAACTTCTACCGAAACAGTGTTTTTTCGGGCCATATGCTAAATGATTCAACCTTTTCGCACAATAGCAGGTACAGGGCTCAGCAACTTCGCGAAGAGCAAACAAGAATCATAAACTTCCTTAAAAATGAGGGCTTTGCATCCGTTGTACGAGATTCCGTTCGGGCTTTGCTGAGGCGCGATAGCGATGACCCTACCACAATTGATGTTCTTTTTGCGATCAGGCCGGGCGATATCTATACATTTGGTGATATTCAAATTAATCTCTCAGGGCCGGAGGGTGGCGATGAATTTGATGAATCTGAAACAAAAGAAGGGCCTCCCCACGCACTCGAAGGGTATGCCATAAGAATGCAAAAGCAAAATAAAGCTCAAACACATTTCGATCTTCTAACGGAACAGATCCATTTTAAGCCGGGCGACACTTTTGATCAATCTGCATATCTCAGATCAATTAATTCATTTCAAAATCTTGGTAATGTATTGATAAACCGGTTTGGGTTAAGTGAGGATAGTTCCCTCCCTGATTTTTCAGAATCAGTCATCCCCGTCTACTTTGATTTGCAAACTATCCCCAAACACTCCCTTCGGGCAGAATTTTTCGGTATGCGCCGTTATGGGTTTGGTACAGGAGCAGGTGCAAATTACACCAACAATAATGTGTTTGGTATGGCCGAAAATCTAAACTTTGGTCTAAATACAAGTTTTGAATTTGTATCATCCAGAACGTTAAGCGAAATAGCTCCGAGAGACACCACAGGCCGGCGAACATCATCAGGCGCTGCAATATTTCAAAGTTATGAGGTAAGGGCAGAATACTCCGTTCCAAGACTTAATTTTCCTTTTACCTTTTTGACCGGCAGCAGGTTTGTTGAAAGCGCCCGCACCAGATATACACTCACATACAGCCAATCGAATCAACTCTTTTTTGATATTAACTCTGATATTCGATTTAACCTCAGGTATGAGTTCAGGCATTCATCGCGCTATACAAGCTTGTTCGATCTATTGGAACTCGACATCGTTGATACCAACCCATCGGACCAATTCAGACAAAATCTTATCAATGAATTTGGTGAGGGTTCTTTTGAATTTCTGAGAATTGAACAAGACTTTAACCCCCAATTTTCATCCATTATCCGTTACACATTTCGCAGCCAGAATACTCATCTAATTAAAAGGGATTTTGGGCACTTTGCAGAATTTTCTCTCTCTTTAGCCGGTAATATACCCTACGCAATCGACAGGTATATAAGCAACCCGGGTGAGATTGAAGGCTCACTTCCATCGCCATTTGGCCTCTCCTCAAATGATTTATCGTACAGCAGATTTATAAAATTCTCATCCGACTATCGAAGATATATTCCTCTTACGCAAAACTCGGTACTCGCCTTCAGGGCATTTGGCGGAATTGCACAACCCATTGGTGATAGTGAAACAATACCTCTTAACCGCCGATTCTTTGCCGGCGGCAGCAACGATATTCGCGGCTGGAACCCTTTCAGGCTGGGGCCAGGGGCCATAAGCCCGGATGACTTGAGTATTCCCGGTGGCGAGATTAAACTGGCATTTTTTAAAGAATACAGAACCATTTTTCTTCGTGATGTTTTTAATGCACAGTGGTTTTTGGCCTGGCATACAGATGCAGGAAATGTGTGGTATGGGCCTCGAAATACATTTCGAGATGAAGATGATGTTGAACTGCTAAGAGACGGTAAATTTTTCTTAGATTCATTCTATAAGCAGCTTGCTGTAGGTTCCGGTTTTGGAATTCGCCTCGACTGGGAATTCATTGTTTTCCGGTTCGACCTTACTTACAGAGTGCACGATCTTCAGGAAGGATGGCTGGAGAACAGGCTGCCTTATTTTAGTTTCGGTATTGGACATTCATTCTAACATTACAGACTATGTTTACAAAAAGTGATTTTAAAAAACTAAAAAGTCAGGGAAGCATTGTTTTTAATTCTAAACTGCTTTCCAACATGAGCCCGCTTGAGAGATACGAACTGCTTCAGCTTTGCCACAGGCGAAAGTACAAAGAAGGCGAATTTATCTATTATCAAAATGATCCCGGTACAGGAATGTACTTTATCGAAGAAGGAAGTGTAAAGCTGGCCGTAACAGCAAATACCGAAATTGAAGAGAAAAAGTTTGAAATAGACATCCATGCTCCATCCGAATTTGGTACGATGAGTATTGGCTACGAAATTCAGCGGTTGTCATCTGCTCAGTGTCTTACTGACTGTACACTTCTTGGCTTTTTTAAGCCCGATTTTGAAACTCTTAAAAAACGGCATCCTGAAACGGCAGTAAAATTTCTCGAGTCTGTTTCTACACAGGTAATGAAACAGCTTGAACAGACAATGAAAAAACTAACAGAGAGTATTGGTGTTGATACTGCATTCAGTATTCTGTTAGAGTCTCAATACGATTCAGATTAAACAATTATTTAATGGCAGTAAAAAAGGGACAGGTGGTTGAAGTAGAAATTGAATCAACCGCGTTTAAAGGGAAAGGCGTAGCAAAACTTGAAGGCCAGGCACTATTTGTATCCGGGGTTGCTCCGGGAGACGTAGTTGAAGCCCGCATCATAAAAAAGAAAAAAAAGTATCTGGAAGCCAAACTTCTACAAATCAAGGAACCCTCTCCCCTGCGCATTGAGCCAAAATGCAGTCATGCTAACGTATGCGGCGGTTGCACCTGGCAGCATCTATCCTATCAGGATCAATTAATCATCAAGCAGCAGCATGTAAGGGATCACATAGAACGAATAGCAGGGCTCAATCCTGACCTTGTTGCCCCAATTGCCGGATGTGATCATGCGTTTTATTACCGTAATAAAATGGAGTATAGTTTTGGTACCAAGAGGTGGCTTACTGAGGAAGAAATCCGGTCGGATCAATATGTTGATGACACTGCATTTTCAGCAGGTTTACATGCTCCCGGACGTTTCGATAAAATCCTGAATCTGCGCGAATGTCACCTTCAGCCTGAAATCTCATTTCAGTTATTAGATTTTGTGCGTAATTACTGCATTAAAAACGATATTCCTGCTTTTGATACATTTAAAAAAGAGGGATTCATGAGGCATTTGGTTATCAGAAATTCGCACTATACTGACGATCTGATGGTAAACCTTGTGACGTTTAAAGATGATCCGGATATAATCAATCAACTGGCCGATCAATTGCTGGCCGAATTTCCATCAATCACTACCATCGTGAACAATGTGAATGATCAGCCAAATCCAACAGCAGTTGGCCGGTATGAGAAAATAATTTATGGCTCAGGTTATATTGTTGATCATATTGGGGATCATTCATTCAAAATTCATGCAAACGCGTTTTTTCAGACAAACACAAAACAGGCTGAAAAACTCTACTCAATAGCCAGAGAATTTGCTAAGCTGGATGAAGAAAAACTACTTTTTGATCTCTATTGCGGCGTTGGAACCCTCTCCCTCTTTATGGCTGATAAAGCCAGGAAAGTTTTAGGTATTGAACTGGTTGGTGTTGCCGTTGAAAATGCACGATTTAACGCCAAGGAAAATTCTGTGGATAATGCAGAGTTTGTTCTGGGTGATATGAAAGATACATTCAACGATGATTTTCTTTCAAAACATGGTCAGCCAGACTGTATCATTACAGATCCGCCAAGATCAGGGATGCACCCTGATGTAGTTACCATGTTTACGAAACTGAATGTGCCAACAATTGTTTATGTGAGCTGCAATCCATCAACCATGGCAAGAGATTTAAATATTTTAAAAGAGTTTTATGATGTTGAACGGATTCAGCCCGTCGATATGTTTCCTCAGACATATCATATAGAAGCTGTGGCTAAACTTACTCGCAGGTAACGCCACTCTCATTAATAAAAACTGTTCACATGAAAAATGCCATTGTAATAGGTGCCGGAATTGGTGGTTTAGCATCAGCCGCGTTGCTGGCAAACAGAGGGTTTAAAGTTACAGTTTTGGAAAAGAACAGTGCCGTTGGTGGTAAAATGAACCAAATATCATCCAACGGATACAGATTTGATACGGGGCCTTCATTACTAACCATGCCCTTTTTGCTCGAAAAACTGTTCAAAGAGTGTGGTGACGATATCAATAATTATTTCGAATTTGAGGAACTGGAACCTCTCTGCCGATATTTTTACCCTGATGGTACCTTATTTGATAACTTTTCAGATCGAAAAAAAACAGTAGAACAAATACAATCTTTTGCTCCGGAAGACAGTGAAAATTACTCCCGATTTTTAGATAGATCGGAGCAAATTTATGATGGCACAGCAGATGCATTCCTTTTCAATCCGTTATATTCTGTACAGGATTTTCTTAAAGTTAATCCGCTTAATTTCCTTGATATTGATGCTTTTTCTACGGTTTCAGAAAAAGTGGATGAGTATGTAAAATCTGACTATCTGCGGCAATTCTTTAAACGGTTTACTACTTACAATGGATCATCACCGTATCTGGCCCCTGCAACACTGAATGTAATTCCTCATGTGGAACTGAATCAGGGCGGGTATTATGTAAAGGGGGGGCTCTACAAAATAGCAGAATCTCTTCACAAACTTGCTGTTTCTCTTGGTGCCGAATTTACATTTAACTCAGAAGTCAGCCATATTGAAGTCCAGTCAAATGTCATTTCCGGGGTAAAACTGGATGATGGAACCACATTGAAATGCGATCTGCTGTTTTCAAACTCAGATGCAACCGAGACGATCGTTAAACTTTTACCCGATCAGTCTATATCCAAACGAACAAAAACCCGACAGCAAAACATTGAACCCTCATGCTCAGGTTTTGTACTTATGTTAGGATGCAAAAAAAGTTGGGCAGATTTAAAACATCACAACATTTTCTTCTCTTCCAACTATAAGAAAGAGTTCACCGACATATTTAAAAACAAAAAACTTCCTGAAGATCCCACCATCTATGTTGCCAATACATCCTACTCAGATAGCGAACACGCCCCTGAAAATGCTTCCAATCTATTTATTCTGATAAATGCCCCTTATCTGTCTGAGACTCAGAATTGGGACAATATTTCTTCGTCGTACTCAAACTTTATTATTCATGAGCTTGAAAAGAGAGGTTTAAAAGACCTCAGTGATTCTATAGAATTTCAGAAAGTGATTACACCGGAGGATTTTTATAATCTCTACCGATCTAACAAGGGAAGTATTTACGGCACCTCTTCTAATAACAAATTTTCAGCTTTTGTGAGGCCAAGAAATAAGGTTCGAAAATTTAAAAACCTTTACCTGGTAGGCGGTAGCACTCATCCCGGTGGCGGGATTCCTTTGGTAGTTCAATCTGCTTTTAATGCATTAGAGCTTCTTGAGCGTCAAGTCATCGGATGAGTCTTCACTAAATAACATCCATTCGACTAATCTGGCTGCCCACCCGATGACTGGGGAAAGGGTATCAAGAACACTTACGGCACGTAATGTTCAACAACAGAAACAGAACTGCCGTTTTTTGCTGGAAGAGCAGAATCAAGCT
>REDS01000130.1 GCA_007693395.1 Balneolaceae bacterium
AGAGCGATACCGGCGTCAGCACATCGGCAAGCATCCGCCTTGAAACGGGTATTGCTGAATAGGTTTTTGCCAGTTCTGAAAATTGTTCAAAAGTCATGCTTCATAAAATAAAAAAACCCACTCCAGAATTCTGCAGTGGGTTTATAAAATTTCTTAAAATGTACGTTACATCATAGTGATTCCACTGCCATATATGTAAGGCCGGGCCACCACCAATTGGTATGTACGTTTATTGCTTTCATGCTCAGTGAAACTATTGGTTCATTTAATGAAATGCAACAGCATAAATTTTAAAAATCTTTGGTTTATTAAATGAAACACGAATCGGAATTCTTTACCGTTAAGAAGAACAAAACCATCATCTGAAATAAACCCTGTAATTTGCCGCCATGTCAAAAAACAGATCTAACACAGACGACGTCTACCTGTTTGAAAAGGCAGAACAAAACTTAGCCGGTAACGGTTGGATTTTTGAAGGGTAACTTTGAAATTGATTCGAAATACTTACCATGTTCAACCTACAATACTAAAAAGGTAAATCATAAGTTGACAGCATTATATCAGAACTAACTGGATCATGTCCAAGCACAATCAATCGAGGTTCAGAATTATTTTGAATAGAAATTGCATCTACCGGATGAGACGTAAGGTATGTTTTTAAATAATTTCCAGTATTTCGATCATAGATATCCAGATAACGTCGATAAAACTCCTCATCTTCCATACCTAAATGGATGAGTAAAAGTTTATCATCAAAAAGTATCATGTCTTTTGTTGCACCATCCCGGGTTCGCAGTTCGTGTGGTTCCATATTAAAAAGATCAAGTTTAAGGGGAGCTATAATTTCGCGTGAATATAGCAACTCACCTTCTGATGTATAAGCTTTTAAAAGATCATTTTTAATACCTGAATAATAAATTATTCCATCCTTAGAGGTAATACTTCCATCAAGCAGAAAGCCTCTCCTAACACCAAACAAATCACGCACATTTAATAATGCTGAAAGTACTCTTCCATTTTCATCAATAATATGAAGAGATTCTTCTGAAAAAAGAGAGAATAGAACAAATTTATCTGATCCAAGATAACTTAAACGATGTAAACGCAAACCAGAAGGAGTTGGAAATTCATTTATAAGTCTGCCTTTACTTGATCTGACCGTTATTTTCTTAAGCCCATCATCTAAAAACCAAAAATTTCCATCAGTATCAGTGGAAATACTCATAGGATATCTGAACTCTCCAGGTCCGTTGCCTTCTGATCCAAAAGTTCTCACCAGTCTCAATTCACTGTCAAACTGGGTAAAATTTTTATTAACAGGATCATTTATTGTAAGGTATTCGGAATTTGCTGCCATTAAATATGAGTGATAAATATTATGCTCCTGTGAAATATTTTTTGTGTTTACAGGCTTAAGTTCTTCTACAATTATACGTTCAGAAACATCTTGTGGGGTGTAAACAAAAAAAGATTCTGTATGAAATTGATTTTCTTGATTTAAAGATCGATTCTCATATCCTGATTTAACAGATAACAATACAACAAGACATACTACAATATTGGAGATCACAATAAAATTGTTCATGTTTTCAACTAAAAAATATTAAAAGTTAATTTTGTGAATTTGTTGCACTAGTAGAAAAAATTAACACTAATTATTCCATCTGCAAATCCAGCAGATTTGACAACCATCTACATCTTCACAATAGTAATCACAGAAATTATTACCAAAAGTAGGGCAACCAACCGTAAAACAACCATCATTACCATATTCATCGGGTATGCAGGCATTTGTCAAAATTGTAGATTCTTCTCTAAACAAATTCTCATATTCAAGCTTTGAGCCACTAATGTTAACAATGCCTAATGATTCCCAATCATCCGTACAAGAGAGAACAATGAATTCATTATTTATTTCAGATTTAATTTCATCAAACTCTGATGAATACATAAAAATATTTGAGAATATCGCAAAGAAGAAAATAATTATATGATACATAGATTACCCCTATTCTTTAATAAGTTATTTGTAAGTACTTGTGTACTTTAGAAAAAAAAAACACTTTTCAAAATTCTGAACAACATGCATCAGAAATCCTTAAAAAGGTAACTGAAAATTTATTCCTATTAATATCAGGTGGCACTCAAATATTTTTTCAGGTAGCATTCACTAAGTTGATATAATTTTATTTTAAGAATGAAACGCGAATCGGAATTCTTTACCTTTCAGAAAACCGAAACCATCATCTAAAATAAACCCTGCTATTTGCTGCCATGTCGAAAAACAGATTTAACATAGACGACGCCTACCTGTTTGAATCGGAACTGACCGAAGATGACAAAATGATCATGGAAACCGCTCGTGAATATGCCCAAACACGGCTTGAACCGCGTGCTCTGGAAGGCAATCAGGATGAGGTTTTTGACCTCTCCATAGCCAAAGAGATGGGCGATCTGGGACTTTTGGGTGCCACGATCGATCCCAAATATGGCGGGGTTGGTGCCAGCCAGACTGCTTATGGACTTGTTGCCCGCGAAGTTGAGAGGGTCGATTCCGGGTACCGCTCGTTCATGTCGGTGCAATCGTCTCTGGTTATGTATCCCATTTCTGTTTTCGGTACCGAGGCACAAAAGCAGAAATACCTTCCACGGCTGGCTACTGGCGAGATCATTGGCTGTTTCGGGCTCACTGAACCCGACCACGGATCAGATCCCGGCTCCATGACGACAACGGCGGTTAAAACCGATGGCGGCTGGATACTGAACGGGGCTAAAATGTGGATTACCAACTCCCCGATTTCGGATGTGGGAGTGGTATGGGCAAAAGCCAAAGAGTCAAAAAATGATGAACCCGTAATCCGGGGTTTTCTTGTAGATCGGGGTATGAAGGGCTACTCCACACCCGAAACCAAACATAAAATGAGCCTGCGGGCATCCTCTACCGGCGAGATGGTGTTTGAAGATGTTTTTGTACCCGATGAAAATGTATTCCCCGATATCCGCGGACTGAAAGGGCCGTTTATGTGCCTGAACAGTGCACGTTACGGAATTGCCTGGGGCGTAGTAGGAGCTGCTGAATTTTGTTACCAAAAAGCACGGCAGTATGTACTCGACCGTAAGCAGTTCGGAAAACCGCTTGCTGCCAACCAGCTTCCGCAAACCAAGCTCGCTGATATGCTTACCGACATCACCTCTATGCAGATGCTGGCCTGGCGCCTGGGCAAACTAAAAGATGATGGCCGCCTCCACCCTTCCATGGTATCGCTGGCTAAACGGCACAATGTTGGCAAAGCACTCGACATTGCCCGTATTTCACGGGATATGCACGGCGGAAATGGAATCTCCGGTGAATACAGGGTTATTCATCATGTAGTAAACCTCGAATCGGTAAATACCTATGAAGGCACCTACGATATTCACGGGTTGATTCTTGGCCGTGAGATTACAGGTATTCAGGCTTTTACGCCAAAAGGCAATGAGTGATTTCAGTCGAGGTTAAGGTTGACGCTAAGGTTAAGATTGAGGATTTGACTTTTGCCTCTAAACCTTAAATTTCAATCCATGCCCGAATAATTCGGTCGCCAACTTGGATTCTGTCTACTACATCCATCCCTTCAATTACTTCGCCAAAAATGGTGTAGAGTCCGTCGAGATGGGGTGTCCATGTATGTGTGATGAAAAACTGGCTTCCCTCCGTATCGGGACCTGAACTGGCCATTCCCACTTTACCTCGCGAAAATGTGCCGAAGGATGGTTCGGTAGGGATGCGGTATTCCGGCCCTCCAAATCCATCACGCCGGTCAAAATCCCCGCCCTGAATCACAAAATTGGGCACTACCCGGTGAAAAACCACATCATCATACAGATGATTCTCCAATAAATGATATGCAGATGAAACTGTAAATGGTGCATCTGCTGTTTTCAGTTTTATCCGGATCAGCCCTTGTGTGGTTTCAATCAACCAGGTAGGATGTGGACCAAGTTCATTCAGAGTTTCCCAGTCAGGTATGCGAAACGGCTTTGATTCAGCCTGATTAGCTAAGCCAGCGCCCTCTATACCATGCACCCGCATAGCATTTGAGAGAATCTGAGCAATGGACTGATGATTGTTTTCTGCTGCATACAGATAAGCTTCAACAAAAAGGTGTGGGTTTTTTGGAGAGTAAAAATCCCTGTTCGATATCATTAACTCAGATACGGAGATAACACTTCGATTCACGTTTAATAGTGCAAGATCCAGTTTTTCTGAAAAAATAGGGGTTAGTTCCCGGGGATTCGGATGATCTTCCAAAACTGAGTTTAGTGCCATTGCAGCGTGCATAGCTTCTATGCCTTCTTGCTGCATAGTATCAGCCAGCAAAAGATAATACTCGTTTTCATCAAGCAAAGTTTTATAAAGTGAAAGAACCCGGCTTTTCATATAGGGATTTTCTGAATCAATAGAATGGATATGTTCTTTGTATGATGTTATGTCTGCTCCGTGGACAGCAAGCAGTTCGATAAATGTGAGGGCTACTTCAGCATTCTCTAAAAAGTGTGTGATATCATGCCGGAGGGATATGAGATATTTCTCGCTTAATCCATCTATTTGTTTCAATGATTCCAAAGCCTGAACTGAAACAATGGGATTTGGGTGATTTAGTAATCTCTCAATGTGGTTCTCATTGATTGAATTATGCTCGTAAAAGCGTAATGAAAAAGCTGCCGCCAGGGCGAATTGTGTATTTTCGTTGATGTGGTTCTGATCCCTCCTGTACATGGCTGACTCAAACCCAGCCGTACCGGTGAGCCTTAGAAGGTATTCGTCAGCTAACCTTGGAAGTTCGTCCACTCTTCGGTATGCCAGTTCAATAAGCATCTTCTCAGCTGAAGTACCAGTTTCCGGCCGGTTGAGAGGTGACCGCCACAACCCATATAAAAGGTTCGTGATAGCTGTTTCATCATCCATTGAAAATATAAGTTGAGCAAGATCATCTATGGTTTCAGTATCCAATTCAATTCTGGTAAGCATTACGCCTGCAGCTCTGGAACATGTATTAAATTGCAGGAGAAGTTCTGCTCTTGTAATCAATTCTCTCAAAACAGATTCCCCTCCTGCCCTTTCAAAAAATTTGCACATATTGTATGATTCATGAACATCCTCGAAAAAATGCTGCTCAATTTTATTTAACTGTGCATCACTCACTTGATGATGCGACAAAACTATCCATGCCATAGGATGATGGTATTCCAGTGCATAATTTATTAGTTCTTCAACATCATCAAACAATGAATGGATAAGCCCATTAAAGGCAAGGTTCGAAATAACTTCATCATCATGATCTTTAAGCAACCAAAGCGTTTCTGTATCCCTTTGAGTTATCGCATCAGCTAACGCGGTAAGAGTTTCATCATCCGCATCAAAAGGCATTTGGAGTTTATCTATAGTACTGCAACCTGTTCCCCATAAAACCGGCACAAATATCATTAGTAAAAGATTTAAGGCACGCCTTGTTAACATAGCATTGTATTTTTGAAAAGGTTTTCGTTTCTTGCACATATATCATACATAAACAAGTTTACTATGGATAAAGCACAACTTACAAGAAAGCAGAAAGAGTTCTTCGATTACATTGTAGAATACAAAAAAGATTACGATGTGTGGCCCACCTATCGGGAAATTGCAGATGCATTTAATTATAAATCCCCAAATAGTGTAACGCAAAACATTCAGGCCCTTCTTAAGAAAGGTGTACTTGTGAGAACAGACGAGGATGAATACGATATTCATCCTGAATATGAAGAAAATCTCGGGCTTAAGAAAAGTACGGGCATACCTGTTCGTGGCCTCATCGCAGCAGGTTATTTACAGGAAGCAGTTGAAGCCGATCTTGGAAGAATTACTTTGGAAACATTATTCCCCAATCTCGACAGTATGTTTGCGTTAAGGGTTTCCGGGATGAGCATGAAAGATGCGGGCATTTTTGATGGTGACTTTGTACTGCTGATGGACAGCGACGTAAAAGATGGTGACATTGGAGCTGTTCTCTATAACGGAGAAACAAGCCTTAAACGAATATATCACGACAGAAATGGCCTGCGACTTGAACCTGCAAACCCGGAATATGATGATATTATAATTGAACCCGATGTGTTTGAAGAAGTGCGAGTTATCGGAAAGTACATCGGCCACGTAAATCGGTCGGGAATACACAAAACTATTCCAAAGAAACTCGCCAGCTGATTTAAAAATCGATTACGACTCTTTCTTTACTGTTATCAGCTTACCATTAGCATCCTTTCGGGATTCAAAAAGCTGAGAATCTTTAATCCAGGCCCTTCCCCCATCGCGTTGCAGCTTTTTTGTGTTTTTGTATTTAAACGCTTGTTTGTGAAGATCGGGTAATTTGCTCATAGTTTTTTTGTTTTAAAATAGGGCATTCACACTTTTCAAAAAAGTATCTGTTAGGATTAGATCTCATCAGATACTGTACAGATATTTTTGAACTTCATGCATTTTAATTTAAAACAAAAAAGCTTATCTTTGGAGTCTATCAAAAATTTTAATCACCAGAAAATTTACAGACATGTACGCTATCGTTAAAATTGGCGGGCATCAATACAAAGTTGCAGAAGATCAGACAGTTTTTGTGAACAGACTTTCATCAGAAAATGATAAGGTGACTATTAAAGATGTTCTGCTTGTAAAAGATGACAAAGGTAAAGTAAAAATTGGCAAGCCTACCGTAAAAGGCGCCAAAGTTGAAGCTTCTGTTGTGGATCATATCAAAGCCGATAAAGTTATCGTTTTTAAGAAAAAACGAAGAAAAGGCTATAGAGTTAAAAATGGCCACAGACAGGCAATTACTCAGCTCAAAATTGAGAAAATAGCTTAATAACGAGGTAATATAATGGCACATAAAAAAGGACAAGGTTCTACAAGAAACGGAAGAGACTCAGAATCAAAAAGACTGGGTGTGAAGAAATTTGGCGGGCAGGTAGTGCGTGCCGGTAATATCATCGTGCGGCAAAGAGGCACTAAATTCCATCCGGGCGAAAATGTAGGAAGAGGCGGAGACGATACTCTCTTTGCACTTGCTGATGGAACAGTTGCTTTCAGAACAAGAAGCGGCGGACGCAAGTATGTCTCTATTGAGCCTGCTTAAAAATTATTAAGCTTTTTGGTAAACCCCGATAACACAGTTATTCGGGGTTTTTTTATTTTTGGGTATGATGTTTAAAATCCCTCAATTCCCACCCTTACATTTTGGCTCCATCTACTGTATAGGGCGTAACTACGCCGAACATATCAAAGAGATGAAGAGCACAAGAACAGAAACACCTGTAGTTTTCTTAAAACCAAGGTGCAGCTTAGTGCTTAATAATGACTCTATTCTTCTTCCTGAAGAGTCTGCTAATGTACACCACGAGGTAGAACTTGTACTGTTGATTGGCAAAACGTGCAAAAACATAAAAGCCAAAGACGCATTAGATGCAATAAAAGCAATTGCCGTTGGAATTGATGTTACAGCAAGAGATATTCAGTCAGACGCGAAGAAGAGTGGCCTGCCCTGGACCCTTGCAAAAGGCTTCAACACATTTGCACCTGTGGGAAATTTTGTAACCTTCGGTAAAGAGATAGATCTGCAACATATAGATATCTCTGTTACTGTAAATAATGAAATTAGACAGCAGGGAAATACGCGAGACATGATTTTTCCTGTTGTTGAAATCATATCCTATCTAAGCGGGCGTTTCACTCTATATCCCGGAGACCTGATTTTTACCGGTACCCCGGAAGGCGTTAGCCAAATAAAACCCGGAGATAAAATTGAAGCTCAAATCGGCAATAACCTATCAACACTTTCTGCAGATGTTAAAGCGTAGTTTTTTTCTTAGCCTGATAATTACAGTTACAACTGCTTCTGTAACTGTTCAGAAAGCATCTGCTCAACCCCTCTCATTTCTCGCTGATTCTGTTTCATACTTATGGCCAACGGATGCAAGCAATCAATTATCATCAACGTTTGCAGAAACCCGTTCCGCACACCTGCATGCCGGCCTCGATATACGTACCTGGGGGCAAGAAGGCTACAGAGTATTTGCAACCCGTTATGGCGTTATTTACAGAATTGGGATGAGTCCGTTTGGTTACGGAAATGTTATTTACATGAAGCACGGAGACGGCAGCTATTCTGTATATGCTCACCTGAACAGGTTTGAACCAAAATTACAGGCATTTGCCGACTCCTTACGATTAATTGACTATACAGCTGACCTTGATAAAATTATTTTTGAAGAGGGCTTTACCTATAAAAAGGGCGATGTGATTGGATATACCGGTTCTACAGGTGTAGGTCCGCCGCATTTACATTTTGAATTACGAACTCCTGAGTTTAAACCATTCAACCCGTTGTTAACCAATCTAACTGTTCATGATAACATACCGCCGGTATTTAGGCAGCTTGGCATCGAATACCTTGATGATGAAACACTGAGGTTGAAGGATTATCGAATTGTAAACGGAACGGGATCCGGAAGCAGGTATAATTTCGGTGAGATTACAGTGAACGGGCCTGTGGGCTTATCTGTAAATGTGCACGACAGGGCAAACAATACACCTAATGTGTATGCCGTCCATACCTTAACCATGATGCACCATGCAGATACACTTTTCCATTCGCAGGCAGATTATTTTCCTTTTATGTATGCCAATCATATGTTTTTGGACAGATCATACCCAATTCTTGTGCAAACCAGGCGGGGTTTTCAGCGTCTCTATAAGGTAAAGGGCAACAGGCTTCCGATGTACCAAACCAATTCATCACTCGGCCTGATAGATTTTGATACAGGTACCTACCCCATCCGGATCATTGCAGCTGATGCAAACGGAAACAGAAGTATCGCAAATCTTACGATACATGTAAACCCTTCCGGTAAGTCGCCACGTGATGAAATTACCTATATCCCAACCTATCCAAAACCAAGTAATCCAATATCGCAGGCTAATAAATGGAATAATCTAAAACTGGATGAGAACCGTATGTTGCTTGTTTCAGCCAGTGATGATGTGATTCCATTCTCTCGTGATGTTCGATACTATAAAAATGAATCCATAAACAGCTTCGAGAAATTTCTGGTACCCGGTAAACGAACCATTTTTAAAAGCCCGGATAATATGATGTGGATAGAATTTCCGGAAAATGCACTTCATGATACACTTCAGCTGAGAATGGATATCGTAAAAACAGGCACTACCATTCAGTTTAATTTCGACCCCGACAGGCTGCCACTTGCTGAAAGAATTCAATTTAATTATCTGCTCCCAGATTATTTAAATGAAAATGAGCGCTTGGGACTGTTTTCCGTTGACAGATACAGAGATAGACACTTCTTCTTGAATGCAATGAATAATCATGGTGTTATCAGGGGGTCGCTGAGGGAAATAAGCAGCCTGATTATTAAAAGTGACAATACACCACCCTGGGTTGGAAGGCCGCGTTTAGAAAGAAATCTGGCTGGTAATCATGTTGTAATTTTGCCGGTCAGAGATGGAGATACAGGTATTAACTACAGGAATTCACTTATCAAAGTAAATGGAATGCGAGGAATTATTGAATACGATCCCGAAAAAAACTTCCTGATTTTTTACAATCCTGAATTTAGGCCGGCGCCATCAAACCAGATAGAAGCTGAAGTACTCGATGGTGCCGGTAACCGCACAGTACGATCGTTTACAATTTAATTCCTTTATAAATGTGCAATACAGCTAATTTCCACAAGCACATTTTTTGGTAATGTTTTTACTGCTACCGTTTCCCTTGCCGGCGGGTTATCACCAAAGTGGCCACCATAAATTTCATTCATTATGGGAAAATCATCCATAGAAGCCAAAAATATGGAACATTTAAGAACATTCTGAAAACCACTACCGGAGGCTGTAAGAACTGCTTCAAGATTCTCCATCACCTGTTTGGTTTGTTCTTCAATTCCACCCTTAATAATTGTCATGCTTTCAGGTAGCAGAGCAATCTGGCCTGAACAATAAACAATGTTATTATAAATAACGGCTTGACTATAAGGGCCAATTGCAGATGGTGCTTTTGTTGTCTCGACTATTTTTTTCATAGTAAATATCTGTTGGAAACATTTATGATTTATATGATATATCACTCTATGTGAAAGTATGACAAACCGTTATATTTTCCATCAGTTTCCATGCAGTTATTGCGGAATCATCTATATATGGTTACTTTAGAACGATTAACCAAATTCAATTTGAACGATAAATATTACATATGAAAAGCTATAAACCATTTCTATTAATCATTGCTTTAGCCGGTCTTTTTTGGGCATGTGAAACGACCGATCCGTTTGTGAATGAGGTACAATTAAACATTTTTACCGGAGATTTTGAGGCAGCACTTGCAGTTGCTGATAACGCAATTACAGAAAACGAATCAAATCATGTTGCTCACTATTATAGAGGAATAGTTCTGGCAGCTCAGGCAGAAACGCTTGAAGATCCAGCAGAAAGGCGTTCATATTTTGAAAGGGCACGTGAGTCTTTCATGACATCGAGAAGTTTAATGGAAGCCATGGAAGAGAAGCCTGATGAGTGGGAGGAATTAAACGATGCTATTATAGTTTACTGGGCAGATGAGTACAACGCCGGTGTTAATATTCAAACTGACGACAGCCTGTTTAATGCCACACCAGATCCATTCAGAGTATCTTTAGCGCATTTATATAATGCAGCTACAATCAATCCTGATAGTGCAATGACTTTTCAGGTGATTTCATCAACATATTTCCAGCTTGATGAAGTAGATAATGCAATTACTGCTTATCAAAGAGCCATGGAACTGCTCGATCCGCCACTATCTGATGATTTTGAATACCTGGCAAGCCTTTTCCTTTTTGTAGAAAGATTTGATGATGCCATTCGAACATCAGAAGAAGCACTTGAACTATATCCTGATGAAACAATCTTTGTTCAGTTCATGGCTGATGCCTATATACAATCCGGTAATCAGGAACGTGCTATTGAGCTTGTTGAAGGTTTGATTGCGAATGATCCTGAGAACCCTACTTACCGCAGAGTGCTGGGAACACAAATCTATCAAACAGTTGATAGATTAACTACAGAAGCAGCACAACTTTATGAGCGCCAGTTCGATTTAAGACAAGCTGCCAGAAACCAGAGTGGTGATGAATTAGCACAAACAGAGGCTGAATTAGAACAGCTTAACAACAGAGTAGATGAGTTGGAGCAAGAAATTGATGAGCTTACTCAAATCTCTGTTCGGGAAATGACCAGAGTTACTGAACTCGAGCCGGAGAGCGAATCAGCTCATTTTATTCTTGGAATTATTTTCCAGAACCGTGCTGCAAATCTCTTCGATAGGAGAAACAACACAACGGATAACCAAGAAGCGCAAGAGTATGATGAGAGAGCTCGTGAAAACTTACGTGAAGCCCTTGTATTCTACGAAAGAGCTGCTGAGATAAATCCTGATAATCCAGAAAACTGGCAATCTCTTTACCAGGTTTACGTTACACTTGGAATGGAAGCAGAAGCAGAAGAAGCTATGCGCCGCGCCGGTTTTGATGACTAATTATTAATAAGTTATTTATATGATCTATTTATTAACCCGAATGGCAGGTTTCGCACTTGCCTTCGGGATTTTTTTTGCAATTTCATGCACATCTACTGAAAACGTTGTTCAAACTCAGCAAGATAACAGTTCAGAAGAAACGTTTGATGAACAACTTCGAAACGTAAACGAAAGAATAACACAAACGCCTGATAATCAGCAACTATATGTTGAGAAAGCCCGGCTGCTCTCAAACTACGCTGCAACATTTAGTTCACCTGATCAGAGATTAATTCTGTATAAAAATCTCAGAGATCTCTCTAACGAAAATAGTGGTAACCAACCTGAGATTGTATCCATTAAAAAAGATGCCTGGAATAAAGAGCATAGCAGCGGGCTGCAATTACTTCAGAAAGATTCAGATATCTTCCACGAACAATCACAAACTATTATTGCCCATTTCGATAATGCTATAACGCTTATCCCTGATTCACTTCAAACCTACAACCTGAAAGCCACAACGCTTTATAGAATAGGCAACCTGCACGCTGCCATTGAAACGTTAGAAACTGCTAAATCTTTCAAAACCATAAGCACTTCAAATCTTGATGAGAAAATTGCTTATTTACACTTAGAATCTGGCAATATTCAAGAAGCACTGTCTTTCTACAATCAATTATCAGAAGCGTACCCTGATGACGAAAATTATCGCAATGGGTTAATTAATGCTTTAATTCTGAATGAGCAACATGAAGAAGCAGTTGCCATACTCAAAGATTTATCAGAGCAATATCCTGCACGGTTTTTCTATCGGGAAGCTTTAGCAACAGAAACTTTTTTCCTCGTTAAAAACAGAAGTGAAGAGTTGCTTCAGTCAGACCCTGATGAATTGAATGTTGAAGAAAATCTCAACACAATTATCGCATATCTGAACGATTCTCATTCAATATTCAACGCACTAAGTTCAGACGCACCGGTTAATGAGGAGAGCGCTTTGCGAATTGCAGCATTCTATAAAAATTCAGCGCACATGCTTAGCACTTTAGCTGATGAACTTGAGATTGAAGCAGAAAAAAAAGAAGAGCTCGAAGCAATGTACCTTGCATTTATTGAGAACTCTCTGCCATCATGGGAACGGCTTACAGAGATAAACCCAAATAATTTGGATTATCTGGTTAATTTGAAACAAGCGTATCAGGCTCTTGGCATGGATGAAGAAGCAGATGCAATTCAACGATCCATAAATTTTTAGAACTATGAAGTTTAATACTAAAACCATTCATGCCGGCCAAAAACCTGATGAGACAGCTGGTGCAGTGATGCCACCGGTATATTTCACATCAACCTATGTACAATCTGCTCCAAACCAACACAAAGGTTATGACTATGCCAGAGTGGGCAACCCAACCCGTACTGCACTTGAAAAACTAATTGCAGGGCTTGAGGAAGCTGATGAATGTGCATGTTTCTCGAGTGGTGTAGGCGCAATTGATGCCATTCTGAAAACCTTAACTCCCGGTGACCATGTAATCTCTACGAATGATCTTTATGGAGGTACATACAGATTATTTACACAGGTTTTTGAAAAGTATGGTATTGAATTTTCATTTGTTGATATGAGCGATATCAACAAAATTGAGAACAGTGTTCAGGCAAACACAAAGCTTATCTGGATAGAAACACCAACCAATCCACTTCTGCGCATAATTGATATCAAAGCTGCGGCCGAAATTGCCGGGAAAGCGGGTGCTTTAAGTGTGGTGGATAATACTTTTGCAAGCCCTTATTTACAACAACCACTTTTGCTCGGTGCTGATGTTGTAATGCACTCTACAACAAAATATCTGGGAGGGCACTCAGATGTAATTGGCGGTGCGATTGCATCATCTAACGCCAATTTCATGGAGAAAATCAAATTTCAGGTAAAAACTACCGGAGCCGTACCCGGACCTATGGATTGTTATCTTGTTTTACGGGGAATAAAAACTCTTGCAGTTCGAGTTGAGCGATCTGTTGAAAATGCAAAAATTATAGCCAAACATCTAAATGTTCATCCATCTGTTGGACATGTTTTTTACCCCGGTTTGCTCTCTCACCCTCAGCACGATCTTGCCGGAAAACAGATGAGCGATTATGGAGCTATGCTATCTTTCGAGCTTAAAGATTCTACGTTTGAGGATTCCGCTGAATTTATGCAGAAAACGAAAATTTTTGCCCTGGCCGAGAGCCTTGGAGGGGTTGAATCTTTGATTAGCCATCCTGCATCAATGACACACGGTTCTATTCCAAAAGATGTCCGTGAACAAGCTGGCCTGAAAGATACACTAATAAGGCTATCTGTTGGTATAGAAGATGTTAATGACTTAATTAACGATCTTGAACAGGCTTTTGAAAAATAAATCTACCATTATGAGAAACTGTGTAATAGTTGAAGCAAAACGAACACCAATCGGGTCATTTGGTGGTAGCCTATCATCCTTTACTGCACCGGAATTAGGTTCTGCAGTGATGTTTGAACTCATCAAAAAAACGGGACTAAATCCGAATCAAATTGATGAAGTAGTAATGGGTAATGTACTTAATGCAGGTATTGGCCAGGCACCGGCAAGACAGGCAGCCATTAAGGCCGGGCTTCCAGATAAAATACCCGCAACTACAGTAAATAAAGTTTGCGCTTCAGGGACAAAAGCTATTATGATTGCCGCGGATCAAATAGCACTTGGGCAAAACAATATTATGATTGCAGGCGGAATGGAGAGCATGAGCAATGTGCCCTACTACCTAAAAAACCATCGCTTCGGATCAAAACTTGGAAATGCAGAAGTCATTGACGGAATTATCCATGACGGGCTTTGGGATGTATACAACAACTTTCATATGGGCAGCGCAGGTGAGTTGTGTGCAAAAGAGTGCAACATAAGCCGAAATGAACAGGATCAATATGCCATTGAATCGTACAAAAGGGCTATTAATGCGCGTGACAATGGCTGGTTCAATGATGAAATTGTACCCATAAAAGTTGCCGGGAGAAAAGGCGACGTTACAATGGTATCTTCTGATGAAGAACTTGGGAAAGTGAACTTCGAAAAAATTCCTCAACTCAGGCCTGTTTTCGCAAAAGATGGTACCATAACCGCTGCAAACGCGAGCAGTATTAATGACGGTGCCGCCGCACTATTATTAATGAGTGAAGAGAGAGCCAAAGAGTTAGACATCTCTCCTATTGCTAAAATTTTGAGCCACTCAAGCGCAGCAAAAGCGCCGGAATGGTTCACAACAGCACCGGCTGATGCAATTCCATTGGCATTAAAAAGAGCCTCCATTGAAAAAAATGATGTTGACCTATTTGAAATTAATGAGGCATTCTCCGTAGTGTCGTTAATCAATAATCAACTTCTTGAACTAAACCCTGATAAAGTTAACATAAATGGTGGTGCTGTAAGTATTGGGCACCCAATAGGATGTTCAGGCTCACGAATTGTTGTTACTCTTCTGAATGCACTAAAGAGAACCGGGGGCACTATAGGGTGTGCAGGCATTTGCAATGGTGGCGGTGGTGCTTCTGCACTTGTTTTAGAGATGTTGTAATTACAAACAGTATGTTTATCTATCATCTTGATTTTTTAAACAGGCAGATGTATAATACTGACATCATACAACAACATCTTTTTTAATTCCTATTCAAGCTTATACCCTTTCAAACAATATCAGCCTATAGAACTAAAGCTACTGTTTTCATTTCAAATAATCCGGCGGATAATTAGTACTACTCTATGGTAGGTTTCCTCTAATTTCGGTTATTTTTTGTGTAGAACAATATAAAGGCTAAATCAAAGTTTTTTACTATATTTCATACAGTTTATATACAAATCCATCTTATCTATTATGAGAAAAATCTTTATCACTCTACTCGTTGCAGCTTTTATTCCTTTTGGAGCAATTCAGGCACAGGTAGGCATTACCGCAGTTCCATTTCTTCAAATTGAACCCGATTCCCGCGCCACAGGCATGGGTAATACAGGTGTTGCAATTGCAGATAATGCATCAGCAATTTTCTGGAATCCAGCCGGACTTGCTTTTCAAAATCAAAGCCAGATAAGCCTTACCCACGCAAACTGGCTACCCGCATTTAATGCAGACCTTTTTTATGATTATTTGGTAGGTACCTACTACGTGGAAGGAATTGGAACCATAGGTGGCCACATTACTTTCCTGAATCTTGGGGAACAAACCCGAACAGACGAAACAGGATTAGAACTTGGCCGATTTAACAGTTTCGAAATTTCTGCAGGCCTGTCTTATGGGTTTAGAATTTCCGATAATTTTGCTGTTGGTACAGGCTTACGTTACATCTACAGCTCACTTGCTGATGGCAGTGTTAGCGGGCAGGATATAAGCCCTGGATCGAGCATAGCTGTTGACCTTTCAGCCCTGTACAAAACCAATCCCTTCACTGTTGGCAGCAGAATGGCGAACTTTAATGCCGGTATTAACCTCTCTAATATTGGTCCCGGTATACAGTATACAGACAATGCACAGAAAGATCCGCTGCCAACTATGTTGCGTGCCGGTTGGGCCTACACGATGGATCTTGACAGAAACGGTTTAAACCGAATCACGTTCGCCAACGATATATCCAAAGTAATGGCGAGAAATGAGCGAATTGGTTCTGATCCTGACAGCCCTGAATACGAAACGATGGGTGTTTTCGAAGCACTTTTCAATTCATGGGGCTCATTCGAGCGCTTTAATGGAGTAGAAACCGTTAGTGTAAGCCTTGCACAACAACTTATGTTTGGCTTTGGCCTTGAATACTGGTACGATAATCTATTCGCACTCCGTACAGGTTATTACTACGAGCATCCGGAAAATGGAAACAGAGAATTTATTACTCTTGGTGCAGGCCTCAGATACAACATTTTTGGTGTAGATTTCAGTTACCTTTATGCACTTGAAGACGATCACCCACTTGCTAACACAATCCGATTAAGCGTGTTGATCAACTTCAGATAAGCTTTATTAATGACATATAAACTCTTGAAAAGCAGTGATAAATTATTATTATCGTTGCTTTTTTTGTTTTTAGTAACTCTGATTAAACCTGTTTCGGCCCAGGAACACCTGTACCGTACTCACTCCCTTTCTCCTTCACAAAAAACACAATTTAACCCCGAACCTGTAACGGGTACTCTTACAATTGTTGCGGTTATGGTGGAGTTTCAACCTGATACTAATCCGCTTACATCGGGAAATGGTACGTTCGAGCCCGGCAGCATTCCTTACCTTGAGAATCCCGGCACTACAATAGATGCGCTGCCACATAACAAAGCATACTTTGAAGCACATCTGGAATTTGTTAGGAACTACTTTACAAGCCAATCGAATAGCCGTTTAGATATTCGTTATGAGGTTTTACCAAAAGTTTACCGGCTTGATAATGAGATGGCTCACTACTCCCCCACAGGAGAAAACCCCGATCTTTCTATTCTTGTAAATCTGGTAAATGATGTTTGGGGGAAGGTTGCAGAAGAGGGAGATCTGAATCTACAAATGCATCAACCCCACAACACAGCATTCATAATTTTCCACGCTGGTATTGGCAGAGATATAGAACTTACCGGAACCAGCCTCGACAGAACCCCTCAGGATATCCCATCCGTCTATTTAAGCACAAATGCTCTTCAAACCTTTCTTAATGATCCATCCTTTACCGGTTTTGAGATTGACAATGGAAATATCCTGGTAACAAATTCTCTGATTTTACCCCGAACACTTAGCCGTTCAGGAGAGGATGTATCCGGTGAGCGATTTGTACTTCCACTCTCATCTAATGGGCTAATTACTGCACAGATTGCAAGCCATCTTGGCCTGCCCGATCTATTTAATACAGAAACGGGGCAATCAGGCATTGGCCAGTTTGGTTTGATGGATGGAGCTGGAATTTTTGCGTGGAATGGGCTCTTTCCTCCTGGTTTATCCGCATGGGAGAAAATTTACCTCGGCTGGGCTGAATCATTTAATGTGCAGACAGATCAAGATGGGATCTTTACTCTTCCCGCATCAAGCTTTAACGAGCAGAATAGCATTGCAAAGGCCTCTATTTCGAACAGCGAATACTTTTTGATTGAAAACCGCCATCGAGATCCATTCGGTGAAGGTGTTAGCCTCACTATTCGAAGGCCAGATGGTTCTGAAGTGGTGCAAACATTCACCAACCGAGATGAAGAGTTTATCAACCGGCCACTTGGATTTGATCAATTGCTTGAACCCGGAGTAATTACAAATGTGAGCAATTATGATTTTGCGCTGCCCGGTGGTTTTGATGAGGGGGATGCAGAATCGCCCGAGAGAGAGTTAAATGGTGGAATTCTAATCTGGCACATTGATGACGCAGTGATAAACAATCGGGATATCGGTACCGGCATCAACAGCAACCCAAATAGGCGCGGAGTAAATCTTGTAGAAGCAGACGGAGCCCAGGATATTGGCAGGCCTACTCAAATTGGTCTTGGTCAAAATGAGGCAAACGGATCTGCATTTGATTTTTGGTGGTCCGGGAATAATGCCACCGTAATCACTCAAACAGGAAGAATCACGCTCTACCAAAATCGCCTCGGGCCTGATACTACCCCAAATAACAACAGTAACTCAGGAGCAGCCAGCAATTTTGAACTCTATGAGTTTTCTGATAATCTGCCTCATGCTACTTTCAGAATCAGACCCGTAAATGCTTTTAATGAACTCTACTCCATGTTTGATGAGCAATCTGGCCTTGAAATTTCTGCTTTTAATGATTTGAATGACCATTATCTGATGCAGTTTCCGCTTGCTATTCAGGCTGTGGATATAACAGGCTCAAAAAGTGCTCTTATTCCCGGCAATGATGGTGCTTTGCTCTATAATTTGAAAACAAAGAATCTTAGGTCTATTCCACTGAACATTAGCAGTATACAGCAGCCATTTATTGATTCGAATGAGGCTAAAATTGCAATAAGTGAAAATCCCTTTCAACAATCGGGTCAAATAAAAACAGTTGTTTACTCCTATGAAAATCAGGAGCTTAACCAGATCTGGAACTTTTCCACACCTCCAAATACTGCGTTTATTAGCTCCTCAACAAGAGGCCTTCTGGAAATTGACGGCACGCAATTTTCTGCTGATCTATTACATTTTGATCTTATCGAATCGGCTGAGGCATCACAAAAATCAGAAACAGTTCGAGGAGTACAATCTCGCATCACAGATGGCCAGTTAGAGATCACATCAAACGGTGAAGCAATCACCCATTCTATACCGTCCACATCATCAAATATCCAACGTAACTACACAGGAATCATCGATATATCGGGGCGAGAAATTCTTGTTTATCTATTGCTTGATGGTGCACTGTATCTTTTTTCAAGTCAAACAAATTTCAGGGATAGAGAACAGATCACAAACCGTGAGTTCATTAACTGGCCTGCTATGGTTGATTTGACTCAGGATGGTAATCCCGATTTCATTTTTACTGATACAGATGGTACTCTAATTGCTAAAAACAGGTTTGGTGCCTCTCTGCACAATTTTCCATTGAATCCACCTGGTGAATTTCAGTTTACAGGAACTCCTCTTATAGCTGATATAACCGGAGACGGAAATGCAGAAATTATTATCACTGCCAAAGATTCGTTCTCATTAAATATCTATGCATATAATCTTGATGATAAGGTTATTGATGGTTTCCCTCTCTTTGTCGGTGGTATTCTCAATGAAAATTTTTCACCTGTAAATCCTCTCCTGTTTGATGATAAACTTATTGCATTAAGTCCTGATGGTGATCTAAAAGTGTGGCAATTTCAGGCAATAGGCAACCTGCTTTGGCGATCTGCCTATGGAAACACAACGAATAATAAAGTATCATCCATCTTTTTAAGTGAGCCAGTATCCGTTGAGTTTGATCTTCTAAACAAAAAAGAAACATATAATTGGCCAAATCCTGCCGTTGATGAAACCCGAATTCGATACCAAACAAGCTTGCCAGCTGAGATTACCATCAACATCACAACCATGAGCGGCAGATTGATCTATAGCAACAAACTACAAAGCAGCGGCGGTGTAGCCGAAGAAGTTTCCGTGGAAACTTCGAACTGGGCAAGTGGTGGTTATTTTGCTGTAGTAGAAGCAAAAAGTGGTAGCCAAACTGAGCGAAAAATCATAAAAATTGCAGTGGTTAGATAATTGAATTGGTGGCTTACATATCGTATTTCGAGCGTCTTATCTTTGATTATTTTGCTCTTTGCATCTGCTAAAACATCACATGCTCAGGTAAGCCCATCATCGCTCGACTTTTCTTTTAATCACCTCCCCTGGTTTACAATTGAAACAGAGAATTTTTTCATTCATTATCAGGATGGAAACAGCCGAACAGCCCAGGTTACTGCAGCCATAGCTGATGAGATTTACGAACCAATTACCTCACTGTATAACTATCAGCCGGAACGGAAAATAAGCATCATCCTTCACGATCGTGAAGATTTCTCGAACGGAGCTGCTTTCTTCTACGATAATAAAATCGAGATATGGGTTCCGGCACTCGATACTCCTCTCAGAGGCACCCATCAGTGGCTGCAGAATGTAATTACGCACGAGTTTGCACATATGGTTCAGCTTGGTGCATCTATGAAACGCACACAACGAATACCTGCAATTTATTTCCAGTGGCTCAATTACGAAGATGTGCGCAGGCCCGATGTACTCTACGGTTTTCCAAATGGTATCATAACATTTCCTTTTTCCGGTGTAAGTATCCCCGTTTGGTTTGCAGAAGGTACTGCACAATTTATGCGGGAGAGTATCTATTTTGACTTTTGGGACACTCACCGGGACATGATTCTCCGTACAAGAATTTTGACTGATACACAGCTTCAACTTGATGAGATGGGTACATTTTCATCAAAGAATTCACTTGATCGGGAGACGATTTATAATCAGGGTTTTAAGTTCACAACGTACCTCACCGACAGATTTGGAGAGCAAATTCTCGCAGAACTTTCTCATAATGCAGCTACAAAAGGGTACAACAACTTTAACAGGGTTATCAAAGCCACTACATCTGTACCCGCACAAGAGTTGTTTGATGACTGGATTGCCGATCGGAAAGAGTACTACCGGAGTATGATTAGTACACGTGAAATAACGCAAACCCTGCCTGTTGAAGAGAACGGTTTTTTCAATTTTTATCCTCAGGTTAGTGATGGAACTCTCGCATATCTTACTAACAGAAATCGCGATTTTGCGAGAACGGCGCTCATACTAATCAAAAACGATCAGGAAATTGAAGTGGATCAGTCGCATAATGCTGAATATCTGTCTCCTAATCAACAGTACCTCTCTTCTCACAATATCGCATCCAATACTACCCTCGATTTTATCAGTAATCGCTTCAGTTTTTCTCCTGATGGTAATAAAATTGCTTACAGCAGGGCAAGAAAAAATCGTTTTGGTGAGACCTATCAGGATATTTACATCTACTCAATTACAAACAGAGACAGAGAAAAGATTACCGTAAGTGCCCGAATTCAGGATCCCGCCTGGCATCCATCAGAAGATAAACTTGCAGCCGTGCAGTTGCATGACGGTACCCAGAATCTTGTTGTGATAAACCTTGAAGATAACAATGTATCTCAACTCACAAACTTTTCATCTGGTGAAACCATTTTCGCACCTGTCTGGAATACGCATGGCGACAAAATTTTCTTCGCCAAAGCGACTACCGGCAACCGAAACATCTATAAACTGGAGCTGAAATCAAACCAAATCAAACCGTTGTTGCCAAACTCATCCATCGATAATCGTGATGTTTGGATGCACCCGAAGTCCGGAGAAATCTACTTCTCTTCAGATGTTACCGGTATTTTCAATATTTACCGAATGAATGCTGGCTCAGATTCTATAGAGCAACTAACCAGCGTAATCGGTGGTGCATTTATGCCCTACGCAGATGATGAGTATCTCTACTTTTCAGAGTACAAAGAAGATGGTTACAAAATTTCTAAACTTAACCTTCAAAACTTTAGCGATACCAAAATATCCCTCAAAACATGGAACGTACCAGAAAGTGATAGTTCTCTTCCAAACTTTTATGCTAAAGCTGAAAATCTTGAAGCTCAGGAACTGAACAGGCGCTCTGATGAAAGGGTTTTACAGCTAACCGAGAACCATCCTGAATGGAAATGGAGGCCATATAGCGAAACTACAACAGGCTTAAATATCTACCCGGTCATTAGGTTCGATAACTACACAAAACTTAAAGGGAGTAACTCCAGACTGCTTACAGAAGCCCGGTTCGGAAATATTGGGCAAAATTTATGGAGAGATTTAAAAGCCGGTGCATATTTTGAGTCTCGCGATGTAATCGAATCATTTTCTATTTTTGGTGGCGCACTACTTGGCTGGGGCTCTCTGCCGGCTGATGGGCTTACAGGCTTCTTCTCTCCCACCCGCCTGAATAATATGGACAGAGACCTGTTCCTCATTTTGGACTATCGCGGGCTTCCTTTTCTGAAAAGAAGCTGGTCTCCAACAATCAGCATAGAGTTGTACAACATCAAACGAAATGTACGAGATGGAATCACGATCGAAGAGTTTGCATGTACATCCTGCCTGCCAACTGACCGAAGTATAGATATACGCTACAACATGTGGGAAGCAAATCTATTTCTCAGAAGTAAATTAAACCGCTGGAGTTTACTTGAGTTTGGTGCATCATATTCCCCATACAGTGTGAACATCGACGGATTTTTCTCGCAGGAGTTTAATGAATTTATTCCAGGTTCCACATCAGAATATTTCAGGGGTAGTACCTATTCAGTTTCTTACATTGCAGATGCAACTATACCAACAATTCACTACGATATAGCCCCAACAGGCTTCAAGGGTAACTTAACCTATAAATATCAACCCGGCAGCTTGCTGGACGAGTTTGAGGTGAACGACGGGATATTATCGCCGGTCTATTCTAAAGAGTACAATCACTCGCTGGAGTTCAGAAGTCGTATAGGTTTTGAGGCTTCATCAACACTGAATGCCATGATTACCACAAGAGCATTTTCCTATCTCAATTCACCCGAAGATTTCTTCTACCTCGATTATATAGGCGGCTTGGGAGGTATGATGTCGTACCCATACTTTGCACTCGGCGGACAACGTTCATTCTTTGTAAGAGCATCCCTATTGCGCCCACTCTTTACTTCAATAAACCGCCAAATAAATGCACATACAATTGATAAACTTTTTGGACATCTGTTTTTTGAAACCGGAAATGGCTGGGGAGGACCGTTAAATATTGGTAACAATATGAAAACCGGCTTAGGTGCAGAACTGCGTTTTTCTTTCAATAGTTACTATCTTTTCCCGATGAAATTTTTCGTTAACACCATTTATGGATTTAATCGTTTTGATGTAAACCTGCCTGCAGATTTCATCTCAACATCAGGGGTTGAAAGAGTTACGTACGGCAGAGAATTACTTTTTTATTTTGGTTTGACCTTTGATTTCGACGTTCTATGAAAGTAATCATTCTGTTTATCGCTGTTGTAATCGCACCGGTATACTTGCTTGCACAAACAGATAGCTCAAAGGCAAAATCTTTGGTCATCAACAATCATACAGATGGTAAAACTCAACAGCTACATATCGTTGAACCCATTCTGCTAAGAAATATCTTATTGAAAACTGAGGGTTCTAACCGTTCATTTACGGAAAGCTCCGCAGTACCATTTTTCAGCTCACTGGTAGTTCCGGGAACCGGCCAGATGATCAACAGAAACTGGTGGCGGTCGGGTATCTACCTCGCGGTAGAAGCTGCAAGCATCTATCTGGCTATCGACTACCGAAACCGTGGTGTTCGAGGAGAACGCAATTACGAACGCTGGGCAGACCAAAACTGGAGTGTTGTTCAATACTCCAAATGGCTTGTTGATTATCATGCTATTCATGGAATAAACAACCCCTATCTCGATGATCTGAGGCAGATGATTGAGGGCCTGAACCCTGCGTTTGATACATCCATAGATTGGAACAGAATAGACCTGGCTATTCTAAGAAATGTGGAAAGAAACACTCCTTACATTACCACAGACGATCTTGGTGCAAGTAATTTTTCCCACGTTTTACCTGATTTTGGCTCTCAGCAATACTACGAATTAATTGCAAAGTACTACCAATATCAGGCTGGCTGGCGTGATTATGATGCCTTTCATGATAATCTTGGACACACAGGTAATCTGTTTATCGAACGCTTTCGGATAGAAAGAAACGGGGCATTTGCCAGCCCCCTCTTCTACGATGGAGTGGATTTTTCAAGGCAGTTTAACGAAGATTTCAGACGAAGTGGATATTTTGTTTCTCTTTTAATAGCAAATCACATTATTTCCGCTTTTGATGCGTATTTTACGGTTCAGTTGAAACAAAACCGGTTAGATGCAACTTCAACCATGCTGCCGGGAAGAAACCTGGTAATCAACTACCGTTTTTAATGATCTTTTAAGCAACCTATGAAAGAGCTTCTCAAAAAAATATTCAATAAAAAGGTGTTTTTCGCTGCTGGAATATTGGCAACTTCTGCTGTTATCATTGCCATTATTTTTGATCTGTTTATCATGCCTCACTATACCAATTTTAACAAAGGCGTAACTGTGCCCGACGTTACAAAACTTTCTCTTGAAGATGCCGAATCACTGCTTGAACGGTATGGTCTCAGGCATGAAGTGCATGAAAGACGCGCCAACTCAGTCTATCCCGCAAATTATATTATAGACCAGGCTCCTTCCCCGAAGCAGATTGTAAAGCCAAACCGTAAGGTTTATCTCACTGTCAATACAGCTGTTACTCCACAAACTGTTGTGCCAAATGTGGTGAATATGTCTTTGAGAAATGCAGAAATTCAACTTGAAAATCACGGCCTGGTTGTAGGTACCCGCAGTTATGAATCATCCCGGTTCAGAAATACAATTTTGAGACAATCTGTAGCTCCCGGCGACACGGTTGCTCGGGGAACAGTAGTAAACTTAGCCGTTAGTGATGGTTTGGGATCGCGAATTGTTGATGTTCCCGATGTTGAAGGTATGCGCCTTTCAGAAGCTCAACAAGCAATTATCAGAGCGGGCTTGCGCGTTGGCGAAATTCGATTTGAGCCAAGCCGGGAACATACCCCAAATACAATAATCGATTATTCACCAAGGGAAGAGCAACTTACAGAGGGCCAGGTAATTCTGCTTGTAGTGGCAGAGCGATTTGATGCCCGCGAAGAACTTGAAGAAGGTGCTATAATTGATGATACTACAGCAGTAGTGCCGCCGCCTGAATTTGATGATGAACCCGGGGAAAATTAATTCATGAACTTAGACTTACCCATTTTAGCTCCATCCATCCTTGCCGCCAACTTTTCTAAACTTGGTGAAGAAATCACAACCTGCACCAATTCCGGAATTCACTGGATCCACTGCGATATTATGGACGGCCATTTTGTACCTAACATCAGTTACGGGCCTTCAATCGTAAAAAGTGTACGTGATACTGCTCCAGAAGCATTTCTTGACGTACACTTGATGATTGAAAAACCGGACAATTTTATCGAGAATTTTGCTGATGCAGGCGCAGATTTAATTTCAGTGCACCATGAAACATGCCCCCACCTCCACCGAACCATCCAAAACATCAAAATGAATGGATGCATGGCAGGGGTTGTTATAAACCCTGCTACCAGTGTTGATTTACTTCGCCCAATATTACAGGATATTGACCTTGCTTTAATCATGAGTGTAAACCCTGGTTTTGGTGGCCAGGCATTCATTGAATCAAGCATTCAAAAAGTAGAGTACCTGGCACAAATCCGTAATGAGCTTAATCTCAGTTTTTTAATCGAAATTGATGGTGGTGTTGGAAAATCAAACATTGCAAAACTCTCGGAAGCGGGTACCGATGTTCTTGTTGCGGGGAGCAGTGTATTTAAAACCGATGATATTTCAGCAAGAATAGCTGAACTTACAAAATTGGCTAAATTGGGTGCCGGTAAATTAGCTTAGTGAAATCAATAACGTACGTATTTAATTATTCTACACATCGAAACAGAAAATAACTTATCAGAAGAAACAATTTTCATCGAAAAAGTTGACCCTGTTGTATTACTCGGTCTAAACGATGAACATCTGAGGCATCTTGATCGCGTTTTTCCTGCATCAAAACTCACAGCGCGTGGTAACAGAGTAAAGATCCTTGGCCCGAATACTGAAGTACGGGTGATAAAGGGCATTATCCATGAGATGTTGAAAGTTGGAGCAAAGAAGGGAGAAATACATTCTTCAGATGTCACAACTATACTCGCGCTTGCCAACAAGGTTGAAGGAAAATCGCAGAAAAGAAGTGAACCTGTTTTCGATCAAAATACAGGCGATATTATTCTTCACACACACACAGGTGAGGCCGTATCTGCAAAAACTCCCGGACAACGAGATATCGTTAAAGCATCTGAAAATAACGATATACTTTTTGCTATAGGCCCGGCCGGTACCGGTAAAACATACACTTCGGTAGCACTTGCCGTAAAAGCATTAAAAGAGCGGAAAGTAAAAAAAATTATTCTTGCCCGGCCGGCTGTTGAGGCAGGTGAAAACCTTGGATTTCTTCCGGGAGACCTCAAAGAAAAAATCGACCCATATCTCCGCCCTCTTTATGATGCTCTTGAGGAGATGATTGAGTTTGATAAACTCGAATTCCAGCTTGCAAAAAATGTGATTGAAATTGCTCCCCTCGCTTACATGCGCGGAAGAACCTTAAATAATGCATTTGTTATTCTTGATGAAGCTCAGAATGCAACAAACACACAAATGAAAATGTTTTTGACCCGAATTGGCTTCAACAGCAGGGCAATCATTACAGGTGATGTAACTCAAACTGATTTACCGCAAAAACAGCAATCCGGACTGATTTCCATACAGACAATTCTAAAAAACATTGATGGGATATCTTTTGTCTATCTTGACCAAAAAGATGTGGTACGCCATAAGCTGGTTAGGGATATCATCGATGCTTACGAAAAATTTGAGAACAAGAAGTAAGAGGCTTTAAATAAATGAGCCAACCTAAAGTAGTGCCATTGTATGAAGGTACATTTTCTGTGGCAATCGATAAAAAATTTAACCGAATAGGCAGAGATGATTCTCCTGGAAAAGGTGCTTTAAAACTTTCAATTAATCCATTTCTCATCACAACAAACGAGCGAAATATCTTGTTTGATGCAGGGTTAGGCGGCCTGATTGGCGAAGATACCTCTATCGAAACACTGATTAATAATCTCGATGAGCATGGGGTATCAGATTATGAAATTTCAGATATTTTTATCAGCCATCTCCATTTTGACCATTTTGGCGGTCTGGCACATCAAGAAAATGGATATTGGGAATTAACGTTTCCCGATGCTACTGTATGGGTTTCTGAGGAGGGGTGGAAAAAAAGATATTCGCTAATTGGTGACGAACCGGAAGCACATCAAGATTTTTTTCATTTTTTAGACTCAATGGCCAATATAAAGTTCATATCGGATGATGTTGAGGAAGTTGAACACGTGAAAACGAAAACTATTGGCGGTCATACTGAATTTCATCAGGCACTTTTTTATGATAATGACTCTTTGCGATGCTTAATGGCAGGTGATGTAATTGGGAGAAGAATTTTCATCAACAGAAATTTTGCCGCCAAGTATGATTTCAAACCAAAACAAAGTATTGAAGCCCGCGAAACTCTCAAGAGGTTTGCATGTAAAAATGATTTTACGATATTGGCTTATCATGAAACACACCACCCAATGTTTAAACTAACGAATTACAACCCTAAATCGGGTTATTCAATTGAAGTTGTGTGATTATGGAACTCCCCAACTATGTCTCTGAGATCAAAAACTTCCTTGTTGAAAGTGGATTTCCATCAAGTGTGGACTCCGTTGTAATACTGGGTTCCGGCCTTGGTGATTTTTCTGACACTATTGAAAACTCTTTTTCAATTGATTATATACAAATTCCACATTTTCCTGCGCCATCCGTGCAGGGACATTCCGGTAAATTGTTTTATGGTAAAGTAGCTGGAAAAGATGTAATAGCATTTTCTGGCCGTTTCCACCACTATGAGGGCTATTCCTTTAGTAAAACTGTACTTCCGGTTCATCTTGCAAATCTATTTTCGGCTAAAAAAATAATTATTTCAAATGCCGCAGGTGCCATAAATACCAATTTCAAGGTTGGTGATTTAATGGTTATTGATGATGTATTTCGTTTCTTTCATTCTGTACCAATTCTCCCTTCTAATTCATTCAGATATAATCTTTATCCTGTTGCTGACAGAATGCGCAAAATTGCTGCCGAATCTGGCCTTGATATTCAGAGAGGAACCTACATGTATGTTAAAGGGCCAAATTACGAATCGAAAGCAGAAATCAGGGCTTTCAGAATTCTGGGTGCAGATGTTGTTGGAATGAGTACAGTACCTGAACTGATTGAATCTTCAAGGCTCGGATTAAAAGCAGCAGCTATTTCTTTGGTTACAAATATGGCTGCTGGTGTTTCAAAAGGCAAACTCGACCATTCTGAGGTTAAAGAAGCTGCAGAAAAGCGAAAAGAAGATTTTGCTATTCTTGTCAGCAGTATTATTGAGAAGCTTTAAGCTTTTTATATCATCCACTTTACAATCAGTGCTACACTGATAGCAATTAAAAAGCTCAAAAGTGTGCCTACTATGATATATTCGGTTAACTTTCGGTCTTTTTCTCTTGTTAAATCACTAAAACGAAACACTGATTTTGCTGCTATTAGAAAACCTACCACTTGCAAATGTCCAGCTATAACTGAGATAAATACTAAAATACGTTCAAGTATACCAATATAGAGTCCGGCACTGGATAAGATGAATTTTCTGTATTTAGCACTTCATCATTCCACTTACTCAAAACGTGTTGCATTATAAATGCAGTGGGATATGTTAAAAATATAAGGCCGGTAATGATTATCCAGAATCTCTCTCCTACTGCTGGCAATTGTATGGGTTCTAAAAACAGTTGCAGTGCTATAAAAATCATAACTACGTGTGCTATTTGATCGGCAAAGAACCAGAATCTTGGTTTGTTTTTTTGGAACGTCAGCTTTATGCCATCAATCAGAAAGTGTGAAACTGTGATAAAGAGTGCCGCTTTCCAGATTGTTGAATCCCAAGTAATTAACAGAATTAGTAGAAAGTGAATAATACTATGAATCAGCAGGTACGGTGATTTCCACTTTTTCTGCATTTTATTCTCTATCCACATTTTTGGCTGTAGCAGAAAGTCACCAATTATATGTGCTAATAGGAGTTTAGTAATAAGTTCTGTTTCCACTTCTATAGCCTGTTCGTTGCATTATTTTTTCACGATAGTACTGCTCTAATTCTATTATTTCGTAAATCGAGCCTCTTTTTATCCTGTCATTTACTGTGGATTGTGCTAAGCCTAATATCTCGGCAATTTCTACTTGAGTTATGCCCGGTTTTCTGAACAGTAATTCCGCAGTTTCTGCTGTATTGCTCGTCCATGAGTTCATGATGATGAGCGCCAGTTTTAGCATCATGTTTATTTCTTCATCGAATTCGGGCCAGTTTGTTTTTATGGCCATATTTACTTTTCGGCTTTTTATCTCATCAAGTAGTTTACCGGAAAATACAAATGGCTCATCGTTTGATTCACTTACCCGATTTTCTTGTTGATAGGCATGCCCAATACCAATTGCTAACCGCACATCCAGGGCTGGTTTTTTTATTTTTTTTATGATGCTTTTTATCAGAATTGCAAGGCGCAGGCTTTCTTCTGGTTCTGCGGTGAGCTGAAAGCTGTCTCCTCTGTATATTTCCCAGTCGTGTGGTGTTTCTCCTATTTCTGAGAACATATTTTTAAGCGGATCTAACCATATTGTTGCCAGATCTGCCTTTTGGGACTGTATGATATCTCCTGTTATGATACTAATCATACAGGAATATCGGTATTTATTTCGATATTTTCAATTTATCGTCTATTTTGTCGATATTTTATTTTTATCGGTATTTTAGACGATATTTATAGCAGGCTTTTTTGACTACTGAAGGTGTTGAGGTAGTTTTTTAGTTTTACTTTTTTCTTTGTGCTTTCGCTTGTCATGTAACGTAATTTGCCAAATATTGGCCGTTCTTGCCAGGCTCTGTCAAATCTGCCGAAACACCAGAATATACCGGAGTAGCTGTTTGGATCTCTGCCATCTATGGCAAAGGTGTTGTTTAGGTCAATGAGATATTGTAATGCTGTTTCGGGGTCAGGAGTCCATTCTATTACTTTTTTACCCCACAACATGCGCAGGTAGTTATGAATAATTCCTTCTTCTCTGAGTTGCGTTTGCGCCGCATTCCAAATCTCGTCGTGTGTTTTTGATTGTGCCAGTTGTTCGTAGGCATAGGTCCATTCGCGTGCATCGTCGCGGTGTTGATTGAGTGTTTCTAATGCCCAATCGGGCAGGCTGTCAAATTTGTCGTAATCTTTTCGGTGATGGGCAAAGTGAAATCCTACTTCTCGCCAGGTTATAACTTCGTCAAGAAAGGAGTCGATATTTGGGTTACCATTAAAGAACCCGCCGGTTGAACCGTTGTTGTAAGTAATTTTATCTAAATCCCACCCTTCTGGCTGGTGCTGTAAAACGGCTTGAACTATTTCATATTCTGAAATTTTACCGAAATGAAGCCAGGGGCTCAAATTACTCGTTTTCTTTTCATCGGGATCGTTTCGTTTTTCATCGTAAACGAGAAGCCCATTTTTTATGAATTGCCCCAGCATACCGAGCGCAGCCTGTCTGCCACCGTGCCACTCTATAGGCTTCACATCGTGATTGATGGGTAGTTTTTCGATGAAGCCGGGTATATGATTTAGTGCATCTTGAACATCAGGAATATCTTGAAAAATCTCGTTCGGCAATTGAACAGTTTCTCTGTTTTTAAGATCATCGAGTGGAATTTTCTTGGGAGGATTTGTGTACGCTTCGATAAAATGTTTCTGCATGATTTTTCTGAAGAGATAGGCACTGTACGGATCTTTTTCTGTAAGACCTAGTGGAATAAGCCCATTACTGTCTACAGTAATGTATGGAATGGAGAGTTCTTCAGGATAGGTATTATTCCGTTTGCGCATGATGAATACAGGGTATTCATCCGTAATCAAAACAGATGCTTTTTGGGAAAGATCAAAAAGGAGTTTTTTATATTGCCCGGGCTTTTCTTCAACAAATGATATGTAATTGAGCTCTTGTTGATTGGCGTAATCACGATGCTCTTTCATACCCTGCATCATAAATGTGTGTGAACGATCACTTGCCCAGGGGTAATCACAAGAGAAGGCCTCGAGTATGAGTAATGGTTTGCCAAGTTTATTGGCCCATGCTACAGCATACTCAAGGGCATAATTATAATGAAACCTGCGATTGATTTGCATCCAATAAAGAACATAGCCTCCATCCGGGTTTGGCTGATTACTGTTCTTTTTGAAAATACGTTGGCTGTTAAAATTTTTCATATCAGAAAAACAGCACACCGTTGAAATCAATTCCCGAATTTAGATCAACTCTTTATTTTTCTCAGCGCGTTTTCTGTCGTTATGATCTAAATAGAGCTTTCTTATTCGAAGGCTTTTTGGAGTAACTTCAAGAAGTTCGTCTCTATCTATGAATTCAATGGATTGCTCCAAACTCATCTTTTTTGCCTGAGATATCTTTACGGAATCTGCTGTTTGCGTAGCACGATGGTTTGTAAGATTCTTTTTCTTAACAACATTTATAACCATGTCGTCTGCCCTGTTGTTGATCCCCACAACCTGACCGGTGTAAACCGGATCGCCCGGTTCCACGATAAACTGGCCTCTGTCTTGCAAACCTTCCAAGGCATAAGGAGTTACATCACCTTGCTCAAGCGAAATAAGCGCACCTCTTGTTCTGCCAGCTATTTCACCTGCATATGGCCCATACTCATCAAATTGCTGGTGCATAATACCAGTACCCCGAGTTTCTGTAAGCATTTCGCCACGAAATCCAATCAACCCGCGAGAAGGTACTTTAAATTCTATTCGGTTGTTTTCACCCTCTTGCACCATCGATGTCATGATACCTTTTCGCTTCTGCAAATTATCGATCACCTTGTTGCTGTAATCGGTGTTTACATCAATTACCACTTCTTCAAATGGTTCGTATAATTTCCCATCAATTTCGCGGTATAAAACTTCCGGTCTTGAAACTGCAAATTCAAACCTTTCACGACGCATTGTTTCAATCAAAATGGAGAGTTGTAATTCTCCCCGGCCTGCTACTCTGAACACGTCCGGATTATCGGTTGGTTCTACACGAACGGATACATTGGTTCGAATCTCTTTATTAAGCCGGTCTTTTATCATATTTGAGGTTACATAGTCTCCTTCGCGGCCAGCAAAGGGTGAGTTATTTACCCGAAAATACATCGCCATAGTAGGCTGATCGATATCATAATACTCTATGGGAGTGGGGTCTGTTGTATCTGTGAGTGTATCACCTATTTCTACAGCTTCATACCCGGCCATTGCAAAAATATCGCCTGCAAATGTTTCATCTACAGGCTCTCTGGTTAAACCATTAAATGTAAATAGTTTAGTAGCTTTACCTTTGGCTTTTAGATCACCCTTTCTGTTGAGCAATACAATTTCCTGATTGGTTTTTATACTGCCCTGCTCAACCCTTCCAATTGCAATTCTTCCTACGTAATCATTCCAGTCTACACTGCTTACAAGCATTTTAAACGGGGCATTACCAATTTGCTCGGGCGGTGGAATATGTTCAACAATTTTGTCGAATAATGGAGAAAGGTCAATATTGTCGTCATCAAGTTCATTTTTAGCAATTCCATTAATGGCAACGGCGTAAAGTACGGGGAAGTCAAGCTGTTCGTCGTCTGCATCGAGTGATACAAATAGATCGAAAACCATGTTCAGCACTTCATCAGGACGGGCATCATTTCGATCAATTTTGTTGATCAATACAATAGGTTTGTAACCAAGTGCCAGTGATTTTCTTAGTACGAACTTAGTTTGTGGTAATGGGCCTTCGGCTGCATCTACAAGCAATATCACACCGTTAACCATTTTTAGGATTCGTTCAACCTCACCACCAAAATCGGCGTGACCAGGGGTATCGACAATATTGATTTTGGTGCCTTTCCAATTTATTGCAGTATTTTTCGAACTTATTGTAATTCCTTTTTCTTTCTCAAGATCTCCAGAATCCATTACTCGTTCAGCAATTTGCTGGTTCTCTCTGAATGTTCCGCTCTGACGCAGCATCTGATCTACAAGCGTAGTTTTCCCGTGATCTACGTGAGCAATAATTGCGATGTTTCTGATGTCTTTTATCATAAAAAAAATGGTGAAGGCCTGAATAACTTACAAGCCTATATTTAATGATTTACCTGAATTGTGAATCCTGAAAAACAGACAGCCCTAAATATACCACTAATATTATTCATAACTCTATTATTTATTCATAAACCTTTTACTCACCTCTTCGTTAAGGTTGAATTTCATATTTTTACTCCCGCAATCAAGAAATTCTGAATGAAAGTCAAAATTCAAACGAATTCCTTATACTTCACTAAATGTATAGCACTCAACCAACGAATATCATCATTATGGATTTAGGTATTTCTGAACATACGTTTATTGTTTGTGGAGCAAGCAGTGGATTTGGAGAAGCAATAACACGGCAATTGGTAAAAGAGGGCGCAAACGTCATTGCTGTCGCCAGGCGTGGAGATCTACTGAAAGATAAGTATGCCAACTTTGAAAAAAGTATAACCCCTGTAGAAGGCAGCCTGATTTATAGAGAAACACTTGATAAAATTATGTTTTCGGTGAAAAAAAGAAATATTCATGGGATAGTATTTAATGCTGGAGGGCCACCCACTGGTACACCCCTTCAAACTAAAATGGCCGATTGGGATGCTTCATGGCAACTGATAATGCGGTGGAAAATTGATCTTGCCCTTCGATTAGCTCCGGTTTTTAAGGAAAAAGGATATGGAAGAATGCTGTTCATTGAAAGCCAGTCCATTAAACAACCACTGCCTGCATTAACATTAAGTAATGCATTCCGGGCAGGAGTGACAGGTTTTGCAAAGACGCTTTCGTTAGAATTGGCAAAATATGGCGTAACTGTAAATGTTCTTGCACCGGGTTCTCACAATACACCTGCCATTGAGAGAGTTATTGAAAATAACAGCAGTATGAGGGGTATTTCTTATAATCAAGCTAAACAAGAGATGGAGCAAAAGATTCCTGTTGGCAGAATGGGTACAGCTGAAGAATTTGCATCGTTAGCCACCTGGCTGCTTTCACCAAATAGTGGTTATGTTACGGGACAAACCATTAGCCATGATGGTGGAAGCATTTCCGGGCTGTTTGGATGATACATTTATTAATTATTGATCTGAGATCCTAATGATTTTTTTTCAAAAAGAGTTTTTTCTTACTTCAAAATCACGGGGATTTCACCTTATTACCGGTGAAATTCTCGAACAACTTGATAAGCTGCATAGCATTAAAGCGGGTATTGCCCACATTTTTATAAAGCATACAAGTGCAGGACTAACCATCAACGAGAATGCAGACCCTTCTGTGAGGCGGGATTTTGAATCTCATTTCGACCGAATGGTGCCGGAAGATTCCTCGCTTTTTGAACATACGCTTGAAGGCTCCGACGATATGACTTCGCACATTAAAAGTTCACTTTTAGGACAATCTGTTACTGTTCCCATCACTAACGGTCAGTTTAATCTTGGCACCTGGCAAGGGATATATCTATGCGAGCACAGAAATTATGGTGGCCGGCGAAAGATTGTAATAACCATTTATGGAGATTGATAATGGAATTGGATTTTAAACGCCTACCCAAAGTTGAACTACACTTACATCTGGATTGCTCTCTTAGCTTTGAAGTAGTACAGCAAATTGACCCTAACATAAGTGAAAGTGTATATCAAAACGAATTCATCGCACCTGTGGGATGTACCGGGTTATCAGATTATATAGAACGAGCAAGCAGAGGGATTAACCTGATGCAAACTAAAGATAACCTGCGACTGGTTACATTGGATCTTTTCAGGCAGTTAAAAGAGGATAATGTGATCTACGCAGAAATACGTTTCGCTCCGCTTTTACATCTCAAAGAGGGCCTTACAGCTACTGAAGTAGTTAAAGCTGTTAATTTGGCTTCTGAGGAAGGAATAAAAAAATATGGAGTTGAAGCCTCAATTATACTGTGTACACTGCGGCATTATTCTGAAGAACAAAGTATGGAAACCATAAAGCTTGCAGAGGCATTTAGAGACACCCTTGTTCGCGGTTTTGACATTGCTGCAGATGAGGCCGGCTACCCTGTTGATAATCACATCGCAGCTTTTCAATATGCTAAAAAGAAAAATATTCCATGTACTGCACATGCCGGAGAGGCCAAAGGTGCTTCAAGTGTCTGGGAAACATTGAAATATTTTGGCCCATCAAGAATTGGCCATGGAGTTCGATGTGCTGAAGATCCCCAACTCTTGAAGTACATTCGCAAGCACAATATCCATCTTGAAGTTTGCCCTACCAGCAACGTACTCACAAAAATTTTCCAAAAAATAGAAGATCACAACATTGACCATCTTTTTGATGAACAAATATCTTTAAGCATCAATACTGATGGAAGAGCTATCTCAAATGTATCTCTTGAGGACGAATACGAAAAGTTAAACAGAGTATTTCATTGGGAGATGAATCATTTTAAAAAGTGCAATATCGAAGCATTGCAGCATGCTTTTCTGCCTGAACAGAAAAAGAAAAAACTGCTATCTGTTTTGTTAAAAAGATTTAAGGATAGTTAATTCAACTCTTTGAGTTACCCTAAAAAAAGATTAATTTTCTTTAATAAAGAAAATAAGCTGTTTTCAAGTGTGCAGTTTATTGAAGCTATGGTGCTTTTTAGAGGATAAAACAAGTGGCAAAGCGCAATTAATTTAGTTATAAAGCTGGCTTTAATTAGTTTATACAGTTAAAATATTTTATCGTTTTTTTGTAATTATACGTTTGATTTTATTAAACCACGTTATCGTACTGAAAGTCAATGACTAACAAACGTTGGAAGTTAGCGCTATAATTTTCTATACAGCCTATTATACATATACACAGATCAACATATAAAGCTATACTAAAGACGTTTCAGTCAACATTGGTTCCAAGAGATTGTGATGGAAAAGAATGAATTGCAAAATCTGCTTCTAAAAATTACCACAACATATATCAATGTTGACTTTGATGAAGTAGATTCTATCATTGATCAGTCATTAAGAGAAATGGGGATGTTCGTTTCAGCAGATCGGGCATATGTATTTAGTTACGACTTTCAAAATTCTACTACATCCAACACATTTGAATGGTGTGCTCAAGGTATTTCGTCTGAAATTGACAATCTTCAGCTTGTAGCGATGGACAGTATACCCTATTGGGTGAACAAACATCTGCGTGGGCAACCACTTTATGTACCGAATGTGAAATTGCTTCCAAATGATGGGCCTGAAGGCTTACGGGCAATTTTAGAGCCACAAGACATTAAGAGCCTGATAACCATTCCTATGATTCTTGATGATGATTTGTTAGGATTTGTGGGATTTGATTTCGTGAAAAATTCATACGAATTATCTGAAACTGAAATCACTTTGCTTACTCTGTTTGCAAATATGTTAGTGAATGTACAGAACAGAAAAGCCAAAGAACAAAAATTAAATTCATTCCTCTCAATTACACAGAATCAGAATGAAAAACTAAAGCATTTTGCTCACATATTATCGCATAATATTCGTTCTCACTCTACGAATATATCCATGATTTTGTCTTTAATATCTGATGAATATCCTGAATTACACGAGTTTCAGCTTATTCGATTATTAAATACATCATCTGAAAAATTATCAGAGACAATCAGACACCTGAACAAAGTTATTTTAATTAATACCTCTACTCCTGAAAAATTTAGTACCCTAAATCTTCACGAAGTCATTGATCATGCAATCAGAACATTGAAGTTTATGGCAGAGAATGAAGGTGTAATCATAGAAAATCAAATTCCCAAAAATACTATTTGTAAAGGTGTAGAATCATACTTGGACAGTATATTTATGAATTTAATTACAAATGGAATAAAGTTTTGCTCGGATGAACGTGACAGTTTTGTAAAAATTTATCTTAAAGAAGAAGACCACTACTTGGTTATTTTCATAGAGGACAACGGTTTAGGTATAAATCTTAACAAAAACCGGGAAAAAATCTTTGGCTTATACAAAACATTCCATGAACACCCTGATTCACGGGGAATTGGGTTGTTTATCACGAAAAATCAAATCGAAGCGATGGGTGGAAAAATAGACGTAGAAAGTGTAGTTGGCAAAGGTTCAATTTTTAAAATTTATTTACCTCATGAAGAATACTAGTAAAATTTGCATAATTGATGATGATGAAATCTTTGTAATTGTAGCAAAGAAAATCATGAAAGTGGCAGGCTTTTCTGAGGAAGTTAAAAATTATAAGAATGGAAAAGATGCAATAACCTACTTAAAAGAAAATGCCTCTAATGAAGAAAATATACCGGAGTTTATTTTTCTTGATTTAAATATGCCACTTATGGATGGTTGGGAGTTTTTACATGAGTTGGAAAAACTTGATCTATCCAAAAAAGTGAAGGTTTTTATTTTCACCTCTTCAATAGATCCTGAAGATCAAAAACGGTCAGAAGAATTCTCTATCGTAGAAAGGTTTATTGAAAAACCTCTAACAATGCAGAAGCTGAAACTTATAACAGAGTTTGAAGAGACTGTTCAGAAAAGTGTGTCAAAAAAGTTAAACTAACAAACAACCTAAAATT
>REDS01000163.1 GCA_007693395.1 Balneolaceae bacterium
CCAAAAGGAGAGGGTTGCTATAGCACATCTCCATACGTGTAAATGGACTATTCAACCTCAGTTCGATTTGAATATTATGGAAAAAGTGCTCCCCTCCTTCGCAAGGAGGGGCAGGGGGTGGTTCACCATGTTTTTTTTCAAAATTTGAAACTAGTTTGATGGCTCAATGCCCTTTTCAACCACCCCTAAATCCCCTCCTTGGAAAGGAGGGGACTTTCAAGCATTTTAATCGACACATTATTATTCGAACTCAGGTTTTCAATCAAAAAAAGACATTCCTGAATAGGTGTCCCGATGCGGAAGACAGGAGAAAATAGCCTGAATCAGATTTGATCAATCGAATACCAGATCAAAAAAATCAACCCAAAAAAAAAGCTTCCGTCAATGAAGCCGGAAGCTTTGATACTTGTCAGGAGATGAACTTATTCATCATCCATTTCTGACTGCAAACGTGCCATTAGATCAGGATCCTGCTGGGCTCCCATAATAATACCCTGGTAGCGCTCTATGGTGAATCCGTTATCCTCGATTTTGGCAATCATTTCCTGCTCTGCCTCACCTTGAATTTGCATCAGGGCCGGCTGCAATGTTTGTAGTTTTTCCATCTCTTCGTCGGTAACGTTTGCTTCTTCAGCCATTTGAGGGTTTTGCATTGCCATCATCATTTGCTGAAAACGTTGCAATGTAATTCCTTCTTCTTCGAGAGCTTCCTCAATTTTTTCCTGAGCTTTCTCTTCGATTGGCTGTAAATCGTTAATTGTGTTTACAAGCAGAAGAATTTCATCGTCACTTACATCTGCAGAGGTAGGGAGTTCCGGCTGTTGTGGGGGTGGGGGTGCCTGCTGCTGTACCTGTGCAACTGTAATTCCGGTTGCTATTAAAAGTGTGGCCATAGCCACAAGTGTGCTTTTGAATAATTTCATGAATTATTATTTGTGTTAGTTTTTATCGCATTGTGTAAGGGCAACATTCTGAGCATCAGTTTATTATTGCCAATTACATTTTTTAAAATCCCCTTTTTTGATACCAATAACAAAAAAGGCTGATCTATTTATAGTAGAACAGCCTCAATTTGTAAAGGTTCCCTGTAAGCCGAATTCTGTATCCGCCTAAGGCGAATGGCAATTATTTATCTGGCCGTAACATTGCTGCCACGATCTAAGCGTTCCACCCGATTGTATAGCGACGAGAAGCGCACAATCTGCATGAACTTGCACCCCGTGAGGTTTACCCTGCCTCCGATGTCGCCACCGGAGCGGTGGGCTCTTACCCCACCATTTCACCCTTATCCGCCTAAGGCGGACGGTATCTTTTCTGTGGCACTGTCTATTCCGTTGCCGGAATCTTCCTGTTAGGAAGCACGGTTCTCGTTGGTGTTCGGACTTTCCTCCCCCCGATTTAACGGGAAGCAATTGCCCGGGAACCTTCAATATGTTGATTAATTTAACGCAGAAATGAGAGATAAAGTACTGCCTGCGAATTGCTTAAAGCTTAAACTGCTTTTTTGCTTCTGCAAAGAACAAAGGGTCTATTACTATTCGTCCGCTGTGTTCGTCAATAATAACTTTGTTCTTTCTGCGAACTTCTACCTGCGTTTGCGGCGGCAAAGCCATACCGAGTGCTGCACCTTTTTCCATAGCAACAACTGCAATTCCGTTGGTTAACCCATTGCGCAATCTGTTGTAGCTTCGTACATATCGGTTGTCGAGTTCTGCTTCGAGCTGTTCGCGTTTTTCAAGAAGTTTGTCTTCTTCGGTCTGGGTACTTTCAATTACTTTGTCGAGATTGGCTTTTTTCTCATCGTGCAGGGAAGTCGTCTCTTCAAGCAGTTTACGGTTTGTATCCAGCTCTTCTGCTATCTCTTCCAGCCTGCCTTCAATCTCTACAAGTCGGGCATTAGAGTTTTCAACAAACTGCTTTTGTGCTTCAATTTCTTTGGTAAGTGCATCGTACTCTCTGTTGTTACGAACTGTGAGTTGCTGCTCTTCGTACTTTTTGGTTTTTTCCAGAGAAGTTTCAATTTCGAGTTCAAGCTTTTTACTCTCTCCCTTCAGGCTTGCCTCCTCCTCTTCGAGCTGGCGTATCTTCGCTACAAACCTGTTGATATTAGTTTCTATATCGAGAACTTCCTCGGGAAGATCCCCGCGCAACTGACGAATTTCATCAATTCTGCTGTCGATATATTGTAAGTTTGCGAGCTGTTGAAGTACCTCTTCCATACGTTTTAGTGCGAGTATTTATAAGTTTTTGGTGTCGAAATTGGTTACGTAAATCTTCATTGGGTTCGATACTGCATCAACCGAGTAAACATCCATCTGTTCAAAGGCTTCTGAAAGTTCTTTTCGGATAGCTTCTACCACCGGGAACTCACTTTCATAGTGGCCGGCATCAACAAGAAGAAAATTTGGCTTTTCTGTGAAGAATTCGTGGTATTTAATATCTGCGGTAACAAAAGCGTCTGCGCCGGCTTTCATGGCTGGCTGCTTCAGAAAAACACCTGCCCCCCCACATACAGCCACTTTTTTGATGCGCTCTGCTCTACCTGAGTATCGGAGTGAGGGAACGTCGAGTGCACGGCATACAAGGTGTAAAAATTCATCCATCGCAATACCGTTATCGGGATAATATCCCAAAACACCCATACCAAAATTGTTGGTAGGTGTGGCCATCTCCATCTCCTGGAAGCTTCCTTTTTTCAGTAATCCTTCTTTTTCGAGGGCTTTTCTGAGAGGCAGCACATTGTGTTTGTCAATAATTGCCTCAAACTGCTTTTGGCCTCCTTTTCGGCCATCCACTTCATGAAAGTGTGCTTCCTCGGCAGAGTGATAATTGAGCAGTTTCAGCACGGCTTCAGTATCCTCATAATCGGTAGTGAGAGAGATGCGCCGGCTTATATTGTAAGCCTTGTCTAAAAACTGAAGGTCATCAAGCCCAAGATTGTTTGCCAAAACAAACGACACACCATCAAGAGCAGCATCAAGGTTGGTATGGGCACTGATAAGTGCAATGTTGTTGCGAATCATTTTATAAATAATGCGCCCCTGTTCATCGATAGGGTTGATCCTTGAAATTTCTTTGAAAATAAGCGGGTGATGAGATACGATAAGCTCACATTTCTTTTCAAGAGCTTCATCTACAACTTCTTCAGTTACATCGAGGCAAACTAATATTCTTGAAACGGGGGAAGCGGGATCACCAATAAGAAGGCCTACATTGTCATAACTCATCTTCATACCGGGCGGTGCCCATTGGTGTATAAAGTTGGTTATATGGCGAACCTGCGTGTTCAAGTAAGCAGCCCTCCCATCAAACGTGTATTTGATATGTGTTCTTTTTGGGAGTGGAACACTGCGCTCGTCCTGTATTTGGATTTTCGCTTGTGCATCATTGTTTTTTTCACAGACTCAAAAAATACGAATGATTTTACTCGCTTGAAACAGATTTTTATTGTTTTTTGGCTGATGTCTCGTGTTTCATCTTTCGTTTTTGATTATTACTGCAATTTATTGACAGAATTGGTTCATTTATAGCAAACATTGTTCAACTATATCTGCTCTGTTCTTACACTGATACCTTGCAAATTGATTCTACTTTACTACAGTCATTTTTTTTGTGATACTGGTTTGGCCTGCTGTCAGTTGATACATGTACACGCCACTTGATAGGCTTGTTGCATCAAATGAGACTGTATATTCTCCTGGCTGATAATATTCCCTGATCAACTCTGTCACCTTTCTGCCAATCATATCATAAATTATTAGATTCACATTACTTGCTACCGGAATGGAATAACGAATGGTTGTTGATGGATTGAACGGATTCGGGAAGTTTTGATCGAGGGATACTTTCTCTGGACGTTCTGAATTCTCATCAAAATCAATTAAACCGTTTGAGCTTACAATCAGAGAAAATCTGTTTGATTCACTTTTTCGGGCTAAGAGTGGACCTTGGAGAATGGATACCGGAGATTCTTTTCGTACCAAAGAAGATCTAATAGTTAGCTGATAATTAAATCCGTCTGTAATTCTCTCTTGCCGTTTAAGCTCATGATCTACGAGATACACTGTAAGTGAATCCGGAAGGTTTACATCTGTAGCACTTAAAGTAAATGATCCTGATTGAGTTGCTGATACATCCAGAGGCAATTCTGCATGTTCAGATTCATGGGAAAGATGAGCAATATCATACAGAACATCTGCTTTTTGAACAGCCAGTCTTGCAAATCGGTTATTTAGAGGTTCAAGTTTAAGAGCATCACCCAAAACCTGTTCAGTATATGAACCCAAAGTACTGAACTGCAGCCACACAGAGTTTTGCATTCCCTCACCCTCAAGCTGAAGGCGTACAGCTATTACTTCATTGTCTTGGGATTTCCCGAAAAATATCCCCGGTTCAGATGAAATTGCATTTTCATCAAATGATAAACTACCTGCTGACCCTTCTTCGTTTTGAACAAAAAGCCTTGAAAAGGTGCAATTCGTCCTCCGCTTAAATCACCAACTTCGCCGTTCCATGTTTTCCAGCTTCCTCCAGGTGCATTCTCTTCAGTGCCGCCATCTCCTCCGGTATCATTTGGATCCCAAACATAGGCCACATCTGTCAATCCTGATATTGAAAGAGCATTAAAATCGATTGTGCCTGAATATGGATTTCCAATCAGTGAAAAAGCCCCGCTGTTGCTGTTTAATGAAGCGATAACGCTGTCATTTTCGGGCAAGCCAAACATGCTCAGTGTTTTAGGGAAATTGTTATTTATGCCATCATAATTATCATCACCATAAACATAGACCAAAAAGCCCGAACCTGCCGGAATTTGATTTCTCAGATCCCGTACGGCTGCCCACTCATTTGGATCTTTGCCGGGTTCATCCGGCCAGATGTAAACATTGGGTGTACCGCTTGTGGTGTTGGCTCCAAACTCAGCGCCTTGTGTCCAGATAGGTTCCAGAAGCCTGCTGTAGCTTAATTCGCCGGGTGCACTCAGTAAACGCCAGCCTTCATCTCCGTTAAGATTTACCTTAAACTCCCGGATATTCGGTTCACTAACCTGCCAGGAAAGGATTGGATAACCATCGTTGATGCCGCCTGATGTAACATCCATATCCCATAAAAAATCATCTCCATTATCGGTTTCAGATACAAAATCCCAGCCTGCATCAAGGAAAGTGTATACATCGTTCATTTCGTCAGTAGTTTTGCCTTCGCCTTCTGCACTTGTTGATTGGCCGGATGCCGATATATCCCAAAATGAGTTTGCAAATGCTGATCCGGAACTCGCCCCAACAAGCCCGCCGCTGGATGTCATTTCATCATTTAAATTCCCCGCAGCATAACTGTTTCTAATTTCTGAATTCTCCAAATCCCCAATAAGCCCGCCGCCTCTGTCACTACCTGTAATGTTCGCTGTAGAGTACGAATTGAATGTATTCGTGTTCAAGCTATATGCAAGTAACCCGCCCAAAGTGTCATTTCCTGTTATCTCACCATCTGTAAAGCACTTTTCAATTGTAGAGTTATCCGACCTTCCGGCAAGTCCTCCAACATAGTTGCTACCTGTTAACGAACTATTCGTTAACCCGATGTTTAGTATGTGTGCATTTTTCAGATATCCAAACAAACCAATGTACTGCTGATCAGAACGATTGATTGTCAGGTGATCGATGAAGTGCCCGTTACCGTCGTATATTCCTTCAAATGGGTTTGAAGAAAAAAAACCAATTGGTGAAAACCCTTTCCCGCCATACCACGTCTCTGTTGAGGATGCATCGATATTTTCTACCTGCCTGAAATGTGTGCCACTACTCCAAAGGCTGCTATTATCAGAAAGCCAGTAAAGGTTGTTGAGCGTGGCGATTTCATATGGATTTGCCTCAGTTCCTGCACCCAGTGGAATCAGATGATCGGTTGTCCAGATTGTACTTCCAAAGAGAGTCCCGGATATGGCAGGAGCATTTGTGCTGTTATCAGTGAGAGTTGTCCCGCTGCCATCTGTCATCCTATAATAAGCAATCAGCCCTGTCTCATCACCCGCAAGCTGTTTAAGCAGGTTTTCGCGAATTTGTTCTTGAGTTCGTGCCACACTCCAGATTCGAATTTCATCCATCTCTCCGTGAAAATAGGGTGTGCCTGTTGCCCGGTTATCTGCTCCCAGCTTGTGTGTAGTTGTAAAATTGATGTCAGTACCTGCGCTGGCGTGCTCAAATTCGAGATTACCATCAATGTAGCCCAGAATTCTATTGTTTTCTTTATCGCGGACAATAGCAACATGATGCCAGGCATTGTCTCTTAAATCAGTTGTTGTTCCTCTGATATCTATCTGCCCATTATTCCACCAAAACCTCAAATCTCCTTGGCTATGTACTTCCCAACCTGCATTTGGCGAGCTGTTAAAGTTGCCCAATAGAATCCCCACTCGTTGATTTGTGCCAAGCCCCTCAGTACCCGGAAATGGAACACGAATCCACATTTCAACGGTGTTGCTTGTACTACCTATTGGCAATACAGTGTCGAGCTGAACATATGAATCCGTGCCATTGAACTTAAGTGATGAGGTTTGTGCAAGAGAAGCAGAAAAAGTTGCACATAATAGAACCAAAAGTAGAATAGAATAGAATGGTTTCATGAGCTTTGTGATCTCGAATTTAAATTTAGACTCCTATATCTAAATTAATGAACAAGGCCCTTAAAAAATCCAAATTATTAAATTTTCTTAATGTTAATATTTTTCCTGTTTTATGCTCAAATAACCCACACCGATTAAATCTTTCGTAACTTTGGGAGCGCATAAATCAGCCTTTTTGTTACCAAAACCAATGAAGTAAGAAACCGAAATTCCTAATCCTTTTTTTATTCATGAGTGATCATCTTTTAGAGAATCTTGACGCCATAAAAAACCGAATCAGATCAGCCTGTGACAGAAGTGGCCGTAATCCGGAAGAGATTACTCTGGTTGCAGTTAGTAAAACCAAACCTGATGAAGACGTGGTACAGTTACTAAAAGCCGGACAGGTTCATTTTGGAGAGAACCGAGCTAAAGCACTTGAAGACCGTATGAGTTCTATCAACGATGAGGCCGTTCATTGGCATTTTATTGGTAATCTTCAGACAAATAAAATCAAATATATGGCGCACAGGGTCAACTGGATTCAGAGCATCCATAAGAAAAAAGCGCTGAAAGAAGTGGAAAAGCGGGCAGGAGAAGAGAACAGAGTTATTGATGTGCTGATACAAGTGAACATCAGCTCGGAAGATCAAAAGAGCGGATGTGACCCCAAAGAGCTTGAATCCATTCTGAAATACGCGCAAAACTTAAAGCACACCCGTGTTCAGGGGCTTATGGGAATGGCTACATTTACCGATGACCTCGAACAGGTGCGTCCCGAATTTAAACTCCTTCGATCGCTTCGCGATGAATATCTGCACCTTAACGGAGGTGCCGTAGATTTAAAACATCTCTCCATGGGTATGACGAACGATCTTGAAGTTGCCATTGAAGAAGGAGCTACCATGGTGCGTGTTGGCACAGCAATTTTTGGCGAAAGAAATTACTGATTTGCAGATCATCAGAAAGCATTGTGGCAGTTGTTTAATCCGTAGTTTTTCTGCTGTAACCTAAGCCTGTTGCAGACGTTATAAAGCCATGCACTTATCATCATTTTTTATATCTTATCATTAGAACCAAAATCTCCGTTTATGTCGTCAATTATCTGGGTTTTAATTCCTCTGGTTGCCATTGTAGGTGCTTACATTATCGATTATCAAAAGAATAAGCTGAAATGGCAGGCTAAAAACAGTGAAAAAGATCATGAACTTGGAGAGTTACGTTCTGAAATTCAGCGATTACAGAAACGAGTAGAAAATCTTGAAGCCATTGCTACAGACGTGTCGCCGGGCAACAGTTACGTATCTTCTTATTCTGATATTGAAATGAATAGTACTGAAGAGATAAGAAAGGAAAACGAACTAAGTGTGGCTAAAAAAGCAACATTAAAAAACAGGTAAAACTATGGGAGAAGATGTATTTATTGTGGCAATTGTATTTGGTACAGTTCTCACAATTGTTTTTTTAGGAATAGTAAGCAGTATCATCAAAGCGTGGATTAAGCGGGATTCCACCGGGAATCTCAGCGAAAATAAAGAGTTTTTGGCCGCACTCAGAGAGTTTAAAGAAAAAACAGAACGACGCCTGGAAAACCTTGAGGCAATCGTTACGGATGAAGCACCCCGAAAAGTTGATGCAACTCAAAAAAAGATGGAAACCAAACAGGCAAAAAGCTCTTTAGAGATAGAGCTTGATGATGAACCGGAGAGCGAACCAACGAAAGATGGAGCCCGTTTAAAAAATATGCTTAACAACTGAGTACATTACCCTATGCCGGCTTTTAAAAACAGATCAATCTTCTTAATTCATCAGCTTTAGCTAATTACCCTATGAAATTAACAGCCCTCGAAATAAAACAACAACAATTTGAAAAAGCACTGCGTGGCTACGACACAGCCGAAGTACACTCATTTTTAAATCTGATTGCCAGCGAGTGGGAACATCTTACGGGAAAAATTCGCGAGCTCGAAACACAGGTTGATAAAATGAACGACAAGCTTAAGCATTATGAGCGCGTTGAAGAAGCCCTGCATGAAACTCTGCACACAGCAAAAAACTCCGCAGAAGAACGGCTTGCCGGTGCCCGAAAAGAAGCTGAGAATATTCGCAAAGAAGCTGAAATTGATGCCGAATCAATCATTCAGGATGCCCACGCACAAAGAAGAGAGATGAGGCAGCATATTATTCAACTTATCGACAAACGGAATGAAATTGTTCGAAGCATCAGTTCGTATCTTGACAATTCCAAAAAAGGGCTTGAACAGTTCAGCACGCAAGACAGTACACTTTTTACGGTGCCTGATTTATCTGAAAAACCCACTCGAGTGGAAAAACCTGTTAATAAAGAACAAGCCACAGAAATTACGCCTCCAAAAATACCCGGAGCCGACAAAATTGACGACCTTCTCGACGACATAGATTAACCGACTTTTCACCATACCATGCAACACATTGACAGCGTAGAAACTTTTCGAAAAAAACGTGATGAAGCCCTCTCTTACATCCAGTCAGTAACCAACCTGCGGCCAAACTACATGCTCATTCTCGGAACCGGACTGGGTCAGCTGGCAGACGAACTGGACGTTGACGTTGAAATACCATACAAGGAAATACCTCATTTTCCTGTATCCACGGTAGAGAGCCATGCCGGCAAACTACTGTTTGGCAAACTTGGTGGCAAAGATGTTGTTGCCATGCAGGGCCGCTTTCACTACTACGAGGGATACACCATGCAGCAGATTGCATTCCCCGTACGCGTTCTGAAAGCCAATGGTGCCGATACCCTTTTTGTAAGCAATGCCTGTGGCGGTATGAACCCCAACTACAGGCGTGGCGATATTATGCTCATCTGCGACCATATCAACATGCTGGGAGATAACCCCCTGATTGGCCCTAACGACGATGAACTTGGCCCGCGATTCCCTGATATGAGCGACCCCTACACCGAGCGCCTTCGTGAAATTGCCCAAACTGTAGCACTTGAAGAAGCCATTGCCATGCACCAGGGTGTGTACATTGCACTGAGCGGCCCAATGCTTGAAACTAAATCAGAGTACAGATTTCTGCGGCTAATTGGGGCTGATGTTGTTGGAATGAGTACCGTACCCGAAGTGATCTCTGCCGTTCACATGGGTATGGATGTACTTGGTATTTCTGTAATTACCGATGAATGCTTCCCAGATGCACTTGAGCCGGTAAATATGGAAGATATTTTAAATGCAGCAGCAATGGCAGAGCCTAAGATGACAAAAGTAATCATCCGTGTGCTTGAAAAACTTTAAAATCAATCTGATTTGCGGTCTGTTATTCTAACATAAAAGATCGTATTTTACGCTTGTAATTAAATCCGAAATTTAGTTACATAGAACAACCCTTAATTTATTTAGCACATCACTGAATGAGCTTAGACGGTTTTGACGAAGGCCCCATCTGGAATGAACATCAATGGGAGTCTCACCTTGACGAAATCGAAAAACGCAGCGAGCA
>REDS01000047.1 GCA_007693395.1 Balneolaceae bacterium
CTTTTGCTGATGTAAACCTGAAATTTAATCAGCCTGAATTACGCGTTGAAATCGATAGAAACAGGGCCAGATCTCTTGGTGTATCAGTTAGAGATATTGCTCAAACGCTTCAATTATCCTTATCAGGAAGCCGCTTCGGTTTCTTTATTATGGATGGGAAACAGTATGAAGTAATCGGGCAGATGGAGAGGCAGTTCAGGAACGCACCGATTGATCTCAGAACAATCTACGTCAGAAATAACCGCGATCAGCTTATTCAGCTTGATAACCTCATTTCACTATCTGAGACAAGTGCCCCGCCGCAGCTTTTTCGCTTTAACCGATTTAGTTCTGCAACGATCTCAGCAGGCCTGGCCCCGGGCTATACAATAGGGGATGGCATTGATGCCATGGATGAAATAGCTGCAGAAATTCTCCCTGAAACTGTGATTACAGACCTCGCCGGGCCTTCAAGAGATTTTGCTGAAAGTGCAGCCAGCCTTCTCTTTATTTTTATACTGGCTAATATATTGATCTATCTGGTGCTTGCAGCTCAGTTCGAAAGTTTCAGAGATCCGTTTATCATTCTTTTTACCGTTCCGCTTGCTATTCTTGGTACATTGGTTTCTCTTTGGTACTTCAATCAAACACTAAATATATTTAGCCAGATTGGGGCGATTATGCTGATCGGTTTAATTGCCAAAAATGGTATCCTCATCGTTGAATTTGCTAACCAAAGGCAAGCACAAGGCATGAGTGTGATGGATTCTATCATGGATGCAGCAGCAGTAAGATTCCGCCCAATCCTTATGACTTCCATTTCAACCATACTTGGTATTTTACCGATTGCACTTGCACTGGGTGCAGGAGCCGAAAGCCGAACGTCAATGGGTATTGCTGTTATTGGCGGTCTGTTGATTGGCAGTTTCCTCACCCTTTATGTAATACCGGCTGTATATAGTTATCTCGCATCCGATAAAATCATAAAGAAAGAGATATCTGAGAGAGCCTTAAAAGCAGATAAAGAACTTGAAGCAGCTTCCGTATGATGAGAATTGTAGCAGCTTTTTTTACACTACTCTCAGTTATCGCCGTTACCGGCGTCGCAACTGCCCAAAATCTCTTAACCATTGATGAAGCAATTGAGATAGGGCTTGAAAATAATTACGGAATACAGCTATCCAAAAACCTGACCGAAATAGCCGGTAATAATCGCTCACTTGGAAATGCCGGGTTCCTTCCAACGCTTAGCCTCACGGCATCTCATACCGAGCGAATTGAAGACAGTGAATTTGAAGCCGGTGGCGAAGCAAGATCAACAAGCGGAGCCCGAAGCAGTAGTACCAATGCTGCCCTGAATCTCGACTGGACTCTGTTTGACGGTATGCAGATGTTCAACACATACAACAGGCTTGGCGTTCTTGAGGATGTATCTAATAAAGAGCTGCGTTTAGATATGGAAGCACTGGTTGCCGGTATTTCATTGGCCTACTATAACGTTGTGAGGATAAACGAACAGCTTAAAATTCTGGCAAACAATATCGAAGTATCGGAAGAGAGAATTGAAATTGAAGAGACAAAAGTTGATCTGGGATCAGGTTCGCAGTACGATCTGCTTCAGGCACGCTCAGATTTGAACGCTGATCGCGTTGCTTATATACGGGAAACAAATCAGCTTACAGAAGCTAAAATTATTCTTAACGAGCTTTTATCTCGCAGCCCTGAAGAAGGTTTTGATGTAACAACAGAAATCAATGTAAACAGAGGGCTTGTGAGGGATGATCTTTATCAAAGGCTGATAAATGAGAATACCGAGCTTACTATTGCCCGCTTGCAGAAAGATATATCCCGACTGGAAATTCGTGAAATCCGGGGAGAGCGGTTCCCTGAAATCTCCCTTAATACCGGATATAGCTTTAACAGAAGCCAGAACGATGGCGGTTTTATCCGTTTTAACGAGACAACAGGTTTCTCTGTTGGGTTTACCGCAAGAGTAAATATTTTTGATGGATTCAATCAAAACAGGCGGGTTCAAAATGCGCAGATCAACCAAAGAAATGCCGAGCTCTCCTTTGAGATGCAAAAACTTAGGCTGGAATCTGATTTCACCGCGATTTACCGATCTTACGAAAACGCACTTGAACTGGTTGATCTTGAACGCGATAACTTCGAAAATGCAGAAGAGACACTCGATATAGCGCTTGAAAGGTTCCGGCTGGGAACAATCAGTTCGCTTGAGTTCAGAGAAGCCCAGCGCACATTTTTACAAGCGGAAAACAGGTTGATAAATGTACTCTTCGATGCGAAAGTAGCTGAGACAAACCTTCTGCAGCTTAGTGGTGAACTTGGATCGCTTTTCACCAGATAGAATAACTGTATTTTTCAGGGACCACGAATAGCCGCAGAAGCAGATATATTTGGCACTAAAACAGAGTGGGTCTGCACACACTTTGTTTATAACTCATTCCTCTGTGGTAAAAAAATTATCCGGCCCTTAGAAGGGTAAACTCAATTCTGCGCCCGTTATCGGAATAGGCAACAGAATCAGAGATCTCATTAATCAGAAAAACACCCCGACCGCTTGTTTTCATCAGGTTCTCTTCGTTTAAGGGGTCTTTTGTGTTTTGTGGTTCAAATCCCTCACCTTCATCCTGTACGGATGAAATCACTTTATCCTTCTCTATTACCACTTCTATAGTTACGGATTTTGATTCGTCCAGTTTGTTGCCATGGACAATGGCATTCGTGGCTGCTTCGCTAAGCAGGAGCATTAAGTTGGCGGTGGTTTCTTCTTCCAGATCAATCTTTTCCTGGATATCAACTACAAAATCAGGTACTCTTTCCGACTCTTCGTAGGTCGATTTTAATGAGAGTTGAAAAGTTTTGTGAGCCATTTATTCAGGTTGAGATGGAGTTTTAGGCGTATATGCCTCTCATTTTTAATGTTGTCGCTACTTTATCTATCGCGTAAACATAAGCAGCCTGCCGTAAAGTTATTTTATATTTTTCACTTACGCCATAAACATTATCGAATGCGTCGCGCATCATTCGGTTCAACCTTCGGTTTACACGCTCTTCTGTCCAGAAATAGCCTTGCCTGTCCTGAACCCATTCAAAATAGGAAACCGTTACCCCACCGGCATTTGCAAGAATATCAGGTATAATCATAATTCCTTTTTCATCGAGCATGGTATCTGCATTAGCAGTAACCGGCCCGTTTGCACCCTCAGCTATAATCTTTGCTTTGATACGATCGGCATTGTGACGGCTGATTTGATCTTCTTTCGCTGCCGGGATGAGAACGTCGCAATCCAGTTCCAGAAGTTCTTCATTGGTAATTTTTTCAGCACCCGGGAAACCTTCAAGGCTGTTTTTATTCTCTTTCACATACTTCATAGCCTCAGGGATATTGATCCCATCTTTATTATAATAACCACCGGACAGATCGCTGATGGCCACAATGCTGGCGCCCTGTTCGTACATTAGTTGTGCTGAAACGGAACCTACATTTCCAAAACCCTGTACAGCTACAGAAACCTTATTTGGCATAAGCCCCATTTTACTGAGTGCGGCAAGGGTTACCGTAACAACTCCACGGCCGGTTGCTTCTTTTCTTCCCTGGGAGCCACCAAGAATAATTGGCTTTCCGGTTACCACAGCAGTCTCTGTTCGTTGTGAGTTCATGCTGTAGGTATCCATAATCCACGCCATGATCTGCTCGTTGGTGTTCATGTCGGGTGCCGGGATATCTTTATCAGGGCCAAAAACTTCAAGCATATTGGCAGTATATCTGCGTGTGAGGCGCTCAAGTTCTGATGGAGAAAGCTCATGTGGATTTACTCGGACCCCGCCTTTCGCTCCTCCAAATGGTACGTTTACCACGGCACATTTCCAGGTCATCCATGCGGCGAGGGCTTTCACTTCATCAATATTTACATCCGGTGCATAGCGAATTCCGCCTTTTGACGGGCCTAAAACGTTATCATGAATTACACGATAGCCTTCGAAAACTTCAATTTTACCACTATCCATTACCACAGGGATAGATACAATTACCTGTTTTACCGGGCTGGCCAGATATTGAAAAAGGCCGTCGTCAAGTTTCAGGATTTCAGCAGCAAACCGGAAGCGCTGCATCATTGATTCGAAGGGTGATTCTTTATCGAAATGCGGCCCTGGTTCTTTGTAATAGCTTTTTGAATCTACAGATGATTTTTTACTCATAAATATTTTTGGAAGCGCTTGTTTGATCTGTTATGGGTGATGAAAGCGATATTTCAGATCAAAAATACAGGCTTTTTCTTCAAGGAAAAAGCACTATTTCGGCCAATTGCTGGTGGAGTAACGGTTTACAGATTTATGAGATAAAACGAGACAAAATCTGCAGAAATTTCTAATGAAATGTTCTGCAACTATCCCAGAGTGATATCAAGAACCATCATTACACAGAAACCAATCACGGTTCCCATGGTTGCTATATCAGTATTGCCGCCCCGCTGTGATGTGGGTATAAGCTCTTCAACAACAACAAATATCATGGCACCCGCGGCGAATCCGAGAGCGTAGGGTAGAATTGGCTGAATAAAAATTACCGCGAGGGCACCTATCACTGCAGAGGGGGGATTTACAATGCCGGACAGCTGTCCATAGTTAAAACTGAGCCATCTTGATACTCCCTCGCCACGCAGAGGCATGGAAACGGCCATTCCCTCGGGTAGGTTCTGTATACTGATACCTATTGCGAGAGCTATGGCACCTGCAACTGTAGCCGTTCCTGTGGGATCGATACCGGCCGCAGCAGCACCAAACAATACCCCTACAGCAAGCCCCTCCGGAATATTGTGCATGGTGATTGCCATTACAAGAAGTGTGGCACGCCGCCATTTCGTGCTTACGCCCTCTGCTTCATCTTGCGGAAGACCAAGATGCAGGTGTGGCACATACGCATCAGCCAGGCGAATACAGAGAGCGCCAAGTATAAATCCAAAGGTGGCCGGCATCCATTTTATCAGCCCGAGAGATTCTGCCATCTCCATTGAGGGTTCAAGTAAAGACCAGATGGATGCGGCAATCATGATGCCTGCCGCAAATCCAAGCGCAGCGTCAAGAAACTTACGGCTTACATTTTTTTTGAGAAAAACAACACCGGCCCCGATTGCGGTAGTGATCCAGCAGAGTGTACCTGCCAAAAATGCCTGCATAATGGGGTGTAAATCAAGAAACCAAGCGGAAATACTCACTTTTAATGGGTTTAAGTATGATGGGTTACGCTTTAAAGATGATATCGAAACCATTCTGAATATACCAATTTAGCTATGTAGAAATCAAAGTTTAGCTAGCCCAAATAATTTAACTCTCTTCGTGCTCGCTCAGGTTGAATGTTGCACGATGTTACTGCATGATGTGATATTCAATAAGTAGATTTTGTAAAAAACTTACATTCTTCAGTCATGCTTTCACTCCAAAAGAATTGATTTGAAACATGCCAATTCAAATTAAAAACCGTATCTTTTTGCGGCTTGAAATTTCATCATTCCCTTGCTTTTTTAGAGCCTCTCCGAACCGTTAAACAGTGCTTTTTGTTTAAATAACAAATCCAATTATAAGAATTCTTTTTTATGAGTATTGAGTTTGCCAAAGAGAAATTTGAAAATCGGCATATAGGGCCGGATAATGCCCAGGTTGATGAAATGCTAACCTATTGCGGTGTAGAAAGTGTGAAGCAGCTTTTGGAGGAAACCATCCCCAAAAAGATATGGCTCAAGAAAGCGTTACAGCTCCCGGATGCACTGAGTGAAGTAGAATATCTTGATCACTTGCGGTCTGAAATAGCATCAAAAAATAAAGTGTTTAAGTCATTTATCGGCATGGGATATTATGAAACCCGCACACCCAATGTGATCCTCAGAAATGTTTTGGAAAATCCGGGCTGGTACACTGCCTATACACCGTATCAGGCGGAAATTGCTCAGGGTCGGCTTGAGGCGCTGATCAATTTTCAGACGATGGTTTCAGACCTGACCGGGATGGAAATTGCCAACGCATCGTTGCTTGATGAGGGTACAGCAGCGGCAGAAGCGATCACCATGTTACATGGCCGTCGGAAAGGTAAAAAGCGAAAGGAGGCAAACACCTATTTTGTTTCAGAAAATTGCCATCCTCAAACGCTCTCTGTTATTAAAAGCAGAATGGAGCCGCTCGAAATCGATTTGATGGTTGGTAATCCTTCAGAACTGGATGTAACGGATTCAAGTCTGTTCGGAATTTTATTACAATATCCTGATACGCATGGCACAGTTAACGATTTTTCAGGATTGATAGCAGCCGCACATGAAAATGATCTATTTGTTACGGTAGCAGCCGATCTGCTGAGTCTCACTCTCTTAACACCTCCAGGTGAAATGGGCGCAGATGTGGTAGTTGGAACAACACAGCGCTTAGGCGTGCCAATGGGTTATGGAGGTCCGCACGCGGCCTATTTTGCAACCCGTGAGGAGTTCAAGAGACAAATTCCCGGCCGCATCATCGGGGCTACAAAGGATGCCGAGGGGAACCCGGCTTTCAGAATGGCACTGCAAACACGCGAACAGCATATTCGCCGAGAAAAAGCCACATCAAACATCTGTACAGCACAGGTTTTACTGGCTGTTATTTCCGGGTTTTATGCCGTTTATCACGGGCCGGAAGGGTTGAAGAGAATCGCACTAAAAGTACACGGGCTGACCAAACTTGCCGCTGCCGGACTGGAAAAGTTGGGCCTCACTATTCTGAATGAACAATATTTCGATACCATCACACTGGATGGACTCTCTTCAGACAACATTAGCGCTGTTCGCAAGGCTGCACTCAAGGCGGGTGTTAATTTCAATTATTCAGAAAACAGCATCGGTATCTCTTTTGATGAAGCCAAAGAGTTAGAAGATGTTGAGCTGGTACTATCCATTTTTGAAGAGGTTCTTGGCAAAGAGAGTTCATTTGATGTGCGAAAGGCTTCAGCCACCATTGATGCAGATTTCCCTAAGGCGTTAACGCGTACGAGCAGCTACCTGGATCATCCGGTATTCAATCAGTTTCATTCAGAGCACGAAATGCTTCGCTATTTAAAAACGCTTGAAAACCGCGATTTGGACCTGACCCACTCCATGATTTCACTCGGTTCGTGCACCATGAAACTGAACGCCACGGCCGAAATGATTCCGCTCACATGGCCGGAATTTGGCAAAATTCATCCGTTTGTACCGAAAGATCAGGCAGAAGGTTATCACATGTTGTTTGATGAACTGGACGCATGGCTCTCAGAAATTACAGGGTTTGCAAAGGTATCCCTTCAGCCAAACTCCGGTGCGCAGGGTGAGTATGCCGGATTGATGACCATCAGAGGGTACCATCTGGCAAACGGAGATACGGGCAGAACAGTAACTATCGTGCCTTCATCAGCGCATGGTACTAATCCCGCGAGCGCTGTTATGGCGGGTATGGAAGTGGTGGTTACCAAGTGCGACGACAACGGAAACATCGACCTTGACGATTTGCGGCAAACCGTTGAGAAATACAGCGACAGACTCGCAGCATTGATGGTAACCTATCCATCAACCCACGGTGTTTTTGAAGAGGATATCAAAGAAATTTGTGAGCTGATTCATCAGCATGGCGGGCTGGTGTATATGGACGGCGCCAACATGAACGCTCAGATCGGGTGGACATCACCTGCTGCAATCGGGGCGGATGTTTGTCACCTGAACCTGCACAAGACATTTTGTATTCCCCACGGCGGCGGCGGACCCGGCATGGGCCCTATCGGTGTGAACGAAAAGCTGAAGCCGTTTCTGCCCGGTCATGATGTAGTGGAAACCGGCGGCGAAAAGGCGATTGATGCCATTGCATCAGCTCCCTGGGGCAGTGCAAGTATTCTTACAATTTCGCACGCTTACATCCGCATGATGGGAGCAGACGGGCTTAAAAAAGCTACGGAAATTGCCATTCTCAATGCCAACTATTTGAAAGACCGCCTCAAAGATCACTACCCGATTCTCTACACCGGGCGCGGCGGGCGAACGGCTCATGAGTTTATTGTTGATCTGCGAGGATTTAAGCAGAGCGCAGGCATTGAAGCTACGGATTTAGCAAAACGCCTGATGGATTACGGATTTCACGCTCCAACCATGTCGTTCCCGGTTCCCGGTACGCTTATGATTGAACCGACCGAGAGCGAATCAAAAGAGGAGCTCGACCGGTTCTGCAATGCTATGATCGGTATTCGTAATGAAATCAGGGCAATCGAAGAAGGAAAAGCTGACCCGGAAAATAATGTGCTGAAGCACGCACCGCATACCATGCGCGTGGTGATGGCAGATGAATGGGAAAGGAACTATACACGAGAAGAGGCAGCTTTTCCGGTGCCCCATCTCAGGTTCAATAAGTTCTGGCCTGCCGTAAGCCGTGTGGACGATGCCTATGGCGACCGCAACCTGGTTTGCAGCTGTCTGCCGATTGAAGCGTATGCCGATGGGCAGGAACCTGTGGCTGTTTAGCTAAAACGCACCTAAATGATTTAATGGCCAACAGTCTTAAATGCAGCGATTTTCAGAATCGGGTTTCCATCTGCAGTAATTGTATCAGAAAGTTCGGTAAGTATTTTCATTTTTGAGCTTTGAAGCTTTTCGGGTTCATTCTCATGCAAGTTGTCCAGATGGTGGAGTAAATCAATTGGTTCTACAAGTGTAAATAGTGTGTTGTCAAAGCTCTGATAATTGAAGTGTACGAAACCATAATCAATGTCATTCACCATGCGTCCGCTGCCAATTTTTATCTCCTCCGTTTCTTTATTGTAGATGGCATTATAGTTTTGTTGTCGTGTACCAAAGCGAAAATGGATGAAAGAATCCGTTTCGTTAAACATGGACAAAAAACCGATGTAATTTTTGTCATCGATCTCCATTGAGAAAAAATTCGCCCAATCATACTCATTGGAGCCATGATTTCTGCGGAGGGTAAACACATTTTCGGGAATGGAAGCATCTCCAAAATCCAGGTAATACCTGGGTTCAATGCTTCCATTATGAATTGAGTAAACAGTATCTATCAATGCCGGTGATATAAGCTCATTATCATTGTATGCAGCAAACCTGTTCGGAATATACTGGGCAATATATTCCCGACCATTTTCGATCGGTAGTTTACTGCCGGTAACAGTACCGGTTTTGTCGAAAAAAATGAGGTTATGGCCAGCATGCCCTTCATTCAACTCTCTGTTCAGGTTGTTGCTGGCGTATCCAATGTATTCCTGAGTTTCTTGATTGTAGGTGAATTTTGTAATGAAAAAATCAACAAGAAACTCATCCATAAATTCTCCTTCGAGATTGTAAATAACAACGTTATATGCCCCCAAAGCATGTATCAGGCCATCATTGGTCAGTATTGCATCTGTCATGTGGATCACTTCACCGGGGCCCCGGCCAATAGGAATTCTTACCTCATTTACATAATCATAATCTCTTGTGAACACCCATACACTCTTTCTTGCATCATCGTAGAACCCAATATATTCATCCAAAATCATGGTCTTGGTAATCCTGCCCATCTTCTTCCCTTCCGGGGTTATGAGAGGGTAATAGTTAATTGCCGAAAAAAAATCAGACATGTGAAGATCACCTGCTTTGTCTAAGTCTACCAGGATGGTTTGAACAGCCTCAGTTAGATAATCCTCATGTAGTTTGTTATTACAGCTGATAAATAAGAAAGCTGTGCAAAAAATTATTAAGTATCTCATGAATGTAAATAAATAAGCCTCCATATCAAGATGAGACTTTCTTAGTTAAGTGAATGTTCATTCCTGCTGATACAGGCTCTTTTGTTACTATATTTTCATTGAGAATTAGTTGGGGGCTTGATTTGTTAAATATTTAGTATGATTTAACTGTCTTTAATGAACTTTGTATATTTAAGAAAAAAAATAAATGTCAAATTTTTGATTTCATTTTAAATCAGTAGTGTCCGGTTAAATTTTGCTTTAGTCAAGTTAACGAACCATTTGGATAT
>REDS01000120.1 GCA_007693395.1 Balneolaceae bacterium
TGCAGGTCGTCTAAATATAACAATTTATGGGCAGAAAGTCCGACAGACTCCTAGTGTGATTATTTATAACGCGTTTACCGGTTAGATTTTAATCCACGAGTGGAGATCTAACATTAAATAATGTAACATTTTTATATTAAAAAAGGCCATGCATCTAATTGATAATATTTATCATATAGGTGTTAATTATCACAAAAACACCAACCCTATGCATGACCTAAAGGCCAATTTCGATAAAATTTTACCCATCGTCAAACAATCCCTGGCTGATCAACTCGATGCTTTTGGCAACCTGCACCACTATCCCAACAAACCGGATCTGCCCGATAGCCATGTTATTGCCCTGTCGCTGCTTCAGCAAGCCCTGAGCATCGACAGTGAGCATTGGTATTGGAGCAAGCTTCAAACCGACTATGCCCAGGCCTTTCCGGATCTGCCGCACCTGACCAACTATAACCGCCGCCGCAACTATTTGACTGGGTTTACCGTGCAGCTGGCCTCGGTGTGGGGGCAGGCTCTTTGCCCTGATGAGGATACCTACATCGTTGATTCAATCCCCATTTCCATTGCCCATATTGCCCGTGAGCACAGCACAACCGCCTGCCGGGAATCATTCCACAGCGCCCCTGACAAGGGCTATTGCGCAAGCCTTGACGACTATTATATTGGCTATAAGCTCCACCTTGTGGTGAGCCTGGACGGGGTGTATCACTCCATGGAGATGACCAAAGCCAGTGTCCATGATGTGCAGTATTTAAATGAACTTCACCATAGTGGTCTGCAGGACTGCCTGGTGTTGGCCGATAAAGGGTATTTATCTGCCCACCGGCAGCTGGATCTGTTTTGCCAGACGGGGATTGAGGTTCAAACTCCAATGCGGAGAAACCAACATGGATACCGGCCCTGGCCAACCGTTTTCAAAAATGCCCGAAGGAGGGTAGAAACTGTATTTTCACAGCTTAGTGATCAAATGATGCTCAAACGAAATTACGCCAAATCATTTAATGGGCTGCGAGCACGTATCATTGCAAAAGTGACTTCGGTTACCTTCCTTCAGTACCTCAACAAACAAAACGATCGCCCCTTGAATCACATAAAACATGCCTTAGCTGCTTAATTTAACCGGTAAACGCGTTATTTTCGTAAAAAATTGGGTGTAATTGATAAGTACCAGGAGCAGTATCTCACCAACAATATGCTGCGCGGGAAGGTGGATGAAGTGTTATTACTTAAAGATGGAAACGCCGCCCCGCTCGATTATAAATTCGCCCAATACGAAAGATAAATTATTCAACACCTATAAAACACAGCTTGCCTGTTATGTCTGGCTTATTGAGGATAATTTTAACCGGCCGGTAAATCGAGGATACCTGGTATACACCCGAAGCAAAAGTAAACTTGTAAATGTGGAACTGGAAGAAGCATTTAAACAGGATGTAAAAGAAAAAGCTGCTGCCATTATCCGCATTATCGACAAGAATCAGTTCCCAAAAGCAACACCCTACAAAAAACGATGCATTGAGTGCACATACCGAAATATTTGCATTAAATAGCAGTTTTTGTAGTTTGGAGAATGTAGTGTAAAATACACTCTGGTTCCGGATGCAAAATTATTGAAGTAGCGCTCTTTTATATACTGTAAAAAGCTGAAAGGCATAGACTTATGTATAATAAGATGTACGGAAAAACAAACATTTTACACTTAAAGAAGATATTATGTTCTACATTTCAACACGATATAATAAAAAACCCGTGATGTTTAAAACAATAAATAATATCATTCTACATGTAAAAAGCTCCTCTCTTCACTAATCCACCAAAACAAGGATTGAAACAACTACTTCAGCAACACCAGACATAACAAGGGTAATTCTCTTTTCTTTAATCCATCATAAAAAAAATCGAAGCTGGAGCTGCCTGAGTTATACGTTAACTCAAAAGTTCTTTCACATACTCATTACCAGGATCCATTTTAAGAGCCTGCTCGTAGTAGGTTTTTGCTTTTTCATCATGGCCGCCTTTTTTCATGAGATCGCCCATGAGGATCCAGTTTTCCACATCTCTGGGTTCGGTGCGTATTCTGTCGAGCAGGTAGGAAATAGCTTCCTGGCCTTTGCCGGTCATCAGCTTATACAACACAAGATTTCTGTGGGCTGAGGCTAAATTATCGAGGGTAATAGCACGGTCAAAATCTTCTTTGGCTTTTTCAAGGTCATCTTTGTTTAGAAAAGCGTAACCGCGCAGGTTGTATAGCCTGCCGGATTCTGCATCAATTTCTATAGCTTCGTTCAGCGATTTGATGCTTGCATCCCACTGGTTAAGTTTCTGCATCACTTCGGCTTCAAGCGTGTAGCCCTCCGGCGCGTCGGGTTTCATTTTTTGCAGCTTTCGGGCAATATCGAGGCTGCTGTCGAGGTCTTTTTCGTGGAGCAGTTCATACCCTTCTTTGTGTGTTTCTTCAAAGCTCATTGCTTGTTCTCTTTGTTTGCTTTTTCGGTTATATCTTCAAATTCTGCTTCTTCAATTTCATCCAGTCGTGGTTTTCCAGGAGATGAACCCCTTCTGTTGTTGCCTCTTGGCATATTTCCAAAGTGAAACCGGAAAGCAGGCCTGTTTCTTCTTTTTGGCCCGCGAATCAGGCGTATTATTACGAAAATAAAAAGTGCTATAATCAGCCAGCGTATCATCTAATCGGGGATAATGTGTATATGAGTGTTACTTCGAATGGGTTGATCAAAAATTTGCTCTTCAATATAGGCAAGGTGATCGGGGTTGTTTACAAAATCGATCTCCGTTGAGTTAATGATCATTAACGGCGCTTTATTGTAATGGTAAAAAAATTGGTTGTAAGCATCGCTCAGCTCCTGCAGGTAATCCGGCGTGATATGGCGTTCATAATCGCGCCCGCGATTGTCGATGTTGCTCATGAGCCGATCAACTGTGCTTTGCAAATAGATAACAAGATCGGGCTTGGCAGAAATCCCGGTCATAATTCCATAGATGTTATCATAAAGGGCGAGCTCATCTTCATCGAGATTTAGACGTGCGAAGATGCGGTCTTTTTCAAATATATAGTCAGAAATCACAAAGTCATCAAACAGGTCGCGGGTTGTCATTACCTGCTGTTGTTTAAAACGGCTTGCAAGAAAAGCCAGCTGAGTTTGAAATGCATACCGTTTGCGATCTTCATAAAACTTGGGTAAAAACGGGTTTTCCTCAAATTGCTCAAGCACCAGCCTGGCCTGGCTGCGTTCAGCAAGAAGCGAGGCCAGGGTTGTTTTTCCTGCCCCAATTACCCCTTCAATTGCAATAAAATCGAACTGATTTCGCATGATCTGTTTATATGTTGCCTTAACTTGCTACCAGATTAAATCTGTTTTGGATATTTCAATTTCAGGTGCATGTTCCATCATCTCGGCGATGGGTGTTTTGGTTTTAGGGTCGTGTAAATCCGGGTTAATCTCCTGAAGCGGGTAAAGTACAAATTGTCTTTTTTTGTATTCCTGATGTGGAATGATAAGGGTATCGTAATGAATCACCAAGTTGCCGTAGAGAATTATATCCATGTCAAGAATTCGTGGTGCCCATCGTTCAGGGTTTTTTTCCCTGCCACACTTCTGTTCAAACGCCTTAAGACGGTTCAGTAAATCGAGTGGCTGCAGCGCAGTTTCTATCTGTGCCACGCTGTTATAGAACGAAAATTTGGCTCCGCCAACCGGCTCAGACTCCCACACAGAAGCCTTCTTTACTTCTGATTCGGATAGCTCTTCAAGGAAAGCGCCCGCTTTTTGAAGCATGTTGAGACGATCTCCCAGATTGCTGCCAACGGCTATAATTACCTTTTCCATGTCATGGTTATTTCTGCGTAATCGGCTGGTATATTTATGGGGGGATTTAATTTGCGCAGGGCAACGGTTAGCTTTTTTATACGGGGTGATTTTTCAAAGAGTTGGTCACCAATTTTCATGCAGAGTGTTTCAATAAGCTTTTCAGGCTCTCCATGCAGCACATTTAGTGCAACAGTTTCTACATGCTCATAATTAAATGTGGAGGTAAGCTCTCTGTTTTGTGCTGCTTCCCTGAAATTTCCCCAGGCAGAGACATCGAGCTCAAAATCGTTTCCCTCAAGCCGCTCGTTCTCATAGTAGCCGTGATTGCCCCTGAATTTGAGTGCTTTTATGGTAAGTTTATCCAAAGAGTATGTGTGCTTTTTTTTGATGCTCTAAAAATAGGCAGAAGATTGCTTACATACTTGGATTATATAGCATCCAAATTATGTTTACGTATTCAATAAACTGGAATGCAGACGCACTGAATGCTTTGTGGTGATTCTGAGGGGTATGGGTATCGAGCAGAAAGACGTTGAATACCATCAAGCGCCGGCCATGATTTGAAAAATTAAATATCAGAAGCGATGCAAACAATCACATTTGTGAAGTGATGAGTAAATGGGAGGTGCGTTGCTGATACTTAAAGTGTGGCTACTTCAATTTTCTGTTCCAGCTCTTTTAGCATCCGTTTGTGTTTGGCACTGGTTGACAGGCGTTCATCTACGGTTGAAATTGCGTGAATTACCGTGGAGTGATCCCTTCCGCCAAACTGTAACCCAATGGTTTTAAGGCTCGATTTGGTGTACTTCTTAGCGAGATACATGGCAATTTGCCGGGCTTCCACAATCTCTTGCTTGCGGGTTTTTTCACGAACTTTATTTGGGTCTATGCCAAAATAATCGCACACATAGTTTTGAATAAACTCAATGGAGATCTGGGTGTTTGAACTTTTAACCATGTCTTTGAGCACGGTTTTAGCCATCTGCAGGTCAATTTCATCCACATGTTTGAGCGATGCGGTTGCGAGAAGTTTAATGATGGCCCCTTCAAGGTCTCGCACGTTCGATTTAAAATTGTAGGCGATAAACTCAATAATTTCGGGATTGAGAGAAATACCGTTATCTCCGGCTTTTCTTTCGAGGATAGCATAACGGGTTTCGTATTCAGGGATCTGAAGGTCGGCACTTAACCCCCAGCTGAAGCGTGAGATAAGGCGCTCTTCAATATCGGGTATATCTTTTGGCGGCCTGTCGCTGCTTAGAATAATCTGTTTGCCATCCTGATGGAGGGCGTTGAAAATATGGAAAAACTCCTCTTGTGTTTTCTCTTTTCCGCTAAAGAACTGAATGTCATCAACAATTAATACATCAATATTTCTGTAAAAAATAGAGAACTCACTTGCCCGGTTATTACGGATGGCCTGTACAAATTCGTTGGTAAATGTTTCTGATGAGACGTAAAGCACAGCTTTTTCATCTCCAAATTGCTGCTTGATCTTGTTGCCGATGCTCTGTACGAGGTGCGTTTTGCCCAAGCCGGTTCCGCCGTAAACAAACAGTGGATTAAACGAATTACTTCCTGGATTATCAGCTATAGCCATTGCAGCTGAGCGTGCAAGCCGGTTGCAATCGCCCTCAATGTAGCGCTCAAATACATAGTTGCTATTGAGGTTTGAGTCGATATTTGTTTTGCGGATACCCGGAATTACAAAAGGATTCTCAATTTTTCCGGGATGGTAATCCGTGAAGGTGTTCATCTCTTGTGGTTTCTGAGGCGGCATTGGCCTTTGGGGCAGGCGGATAGATCGGTTGTCTTCTAATCTGTCCGATCGTTCAACAAGAACGGAATACTCAAGTTTGCCATCGTTTCCCAGCACTTTGGCAATGGTGGTACGAAGCATATTGTAGTAGTGCTCCTCGAGCCACTCATACCAGAACTGGCTTGGCACCTGTATGGTTAGTGTTTCCCCTTCGAGTTTTACCGGTTTAATCGGTTCAAACCACGATTTATATTTTTGATAGCTGATGTTATCCTGAATGATTTCCAAACATTCATTCCATGCAGACTCGGCTGTTGATAAATTCAACGTTGCGATGCCTCCCAAAACGTTAAAAAAAGTTAGCAATATCCCTTAGTTATCCACAAGCTTAAGCGGATAGGTGGTCTTTCTCTGCCAAAAATGGGAATTTCTGACGCACAAGTCAAAAAAATATTTAGCTGTTATTGCAAAGTTATCCACATTTTAATTAACCGCTTAAACAATTGGTGCGCAATAATCTATAAGTTTGTTTATAAAATTATAAAATTTTCCTTGACAGTACATAACAATTCATTAACACTGATTTAACACTGATTCCAAAAACGAAGCGGGCAGAAAAAAACTTTTCCACAAGTTATCAACAATATTTAATTGGGTGTGGGCGCGCTTATTTTAAATTGTACAGATAACCGCTTAAAACCAATGCCTTGTGGGTTGTTACGGCGTTTTTGCAACGACAAATCTACTGTTGCCGTCGAGGTCTTTTATTAGAGTAGTTTGATTATAGAATGCAGCGGCAACTTTTTTTACATCAGCTGCTGTTTTGTCATTGCATTCCAGGTAGAGAGATGCGTTCATTTTTGATGCATATTCAATAATGCATTCATAGATTTGCAGCGGGTTATTATGAAAGAGTGCAAGTTCAGGCTCGTAGTTAAGTACCTGGGCATTCATCTCAACTTTCTCTTCCGGTTTGATGTAGGGTGGATTGGATACAATCACATCAAAATCCATTTCTTTCAACTCAGTTGATTGATCGAGGTATAGTAAATCTGCCGAAAAAAAAGTTACGCCAACCCTGTTAAGCTCCGCGTTGTGTTTTGCGAGATCTATTGCCGGTTGAGAAACATCGAGCCCAAAACAGTGCCATTCAGGAAACTCTTTATTTATCGCGATGGGAATACATCCGCTACCCGTGCCAATATCGAGCAGACGAACAGGTTGATTTTTTTTATCGGCAAAATCAGAAAGAATCAGGTCAACCAGTTGTTCGGTTTCGATACGGGGAATGAGAACATCTCGGGTAACGTTGATCTCGGTATTAAAAAACTGGGCAGATCCGGTAATGTATTGTAACGGTTCGAACTCCGCGCGGCGCTTTACCATGGGGCGGATGGCATTAAGTTCATCTCCGGAAAGTGGCCTGTCGAACTGCAGATATAAATCTAACCGTTTGCAATGTAGTGCTTCGGCGAGAATCCATTCAATGCTAAGCCGGGGGTCAGGAATGTTTTTCGATGCAAAATAGCTGGTAGCCCACTCCAGCAAGGAGAGTACGGTCCAGACGGTTGGAATTTTACCCATATAAGTTAAAAGAAAAAATCAGATTTCGTCTGAATCTTCTTGCTCTTCTTTTTCTACTTCTTCCTGAAGTGACAGGCCGAATCGTTTTGAGTAATCCATAATAAAATCCACAACATCCGATTCAACATTTTTCTCCTCGGAAAGTGAGCTGCCACGAAATCCCATTCTGCCACCGGACTTTTTAAGCTCAATTCGATTATGAGTAGGTGTACATTCAACCACGCAGGTTAGTGTAATTGTGGCATTGATCTGTTTTTCGAATTGCTCAAAAACAGCAACATAGATCTGATCAGCTGAATCAGAAGAGTTGAATTTATAAAGATATTTTGGCTCGAATTTATCTAATAACTTGGCAGGAAGGCTTCGAAGAGTACTATTGGGCCCGTAAACCAGGTATTTTGTAATTGTATTCATAATCTGTTAAAACCCGAATGGAAAGTATAAATTAAATAGTAAGGGCATTTTTTCTGCATGAATAAAAGCCAATTTGCAACAATAATCAAATATGTATTGTAAAGAATTTAAACCCTGATTGATAAATGCTGTATTTTATTTTCAATCAATGCAATGCCACAGTTAAATTTTTCGTTTATTTAGCAAATCAGACTATAAAATCCCCCACATGATTCGATTAGCTATTGCCATTACACTATCCAGTATATTTTTTTTATTGCCGGCACTTGAAAATGCAGGTGCACAAACTTTAGAGCCGGAAGTAATTCAGACACCACTGAATGTTTCTGTATTGCAGGATGAGTACAGAACTGGTTTTGGCTTCAATATTGTAATGAACAACTTTGGTTTTGGCGCCGGTACTGAGTTTCGCACTGTTGTTGCACCACAAACAGAGCTTACGGCATCTTTAAGGATAACCGCATTAAGAGACCCAAGCGAGCAAACATTCACAGACTTCTTTTTTGGCCAACAAATAGTTCCCAATAAATTTAATCGGGCATTTGCATTCCCGTTAATGCTTGGTATAAGGCAAAGGCTGTTTGCAAGCACCATTCAGGAGGATTACCGGTTATTTTTGAGCGCATCGATAGGTCCGGCTGCGGCATTCACATTTCCCTATTTTGATGATCCCGAAAACTTCGGCTATAGATTTACCGGTAATGAACTGATTCTTATTGGGGAAGAGCTTTTCAGGCTGCAGCCAACGCAGGTGAATGATATTTTTACCGGCTGGAGCAGCGGTGAATGGCTGTTTGGAGGTGCAGGCGAGTTTAAGATTGGCCTCGATATAGGCAGCAATTTTGCCCGGCTCAACAGTGTTGAATTTGGTTACTATTTCTACTATTTCCCGGATGCTGTTCAGTTAATGATGCCTAATCAGCCGGTTTTCCGTACAGACATTCCGCGCAATAACGTGGTACAAACAACGCCTGAAGGAGATATTCTTTTTGAACCGTTTTTTGAACCACAAAGCTTTTTCGGAACTCCTCAGATTACATTCACATTTGGCTGGTTCTGGTAGATTGATATCTGATCTATAAATTTGGCAGATCATCTATCAATTCTCTCAGATCGGTTAGCAGGAAATCGGGCCTGCTTTCACGAAGCTGTCCGGCATCAAAACTCCCGGTAGTTACCGCAACAGAGACTGCCCCAAAATGTTTTGCACACCGAACGTCGTTGGGAGTGTCTCCAATCACGACAAACCGCTCAGGTGGCGGGGTATGCCCTTTCAGTTGTTTGAAATCGTTTAGCGCCTCACCGGGAATATATTTTCTGTCTGCGTGGTTGCAGCCAAAGCCACCAAAGTGAAAGGTGTCTTTGTAGCCCGCTGCGTTAACTTTGTAATAAGCTGATTCTCTGTAGTTTCCGGTACAGAGGCCCATTTCAAGGTTCTCTCTCTTGCCATAGTTAACAAGCTCTGTAGCCCCGCCAATACGTTCAGTATCATTTGGAGAGAAATTTTGCTTCATATAGCAGAGATACTTTTTTCTTACCTCGTCATATACTTTAGCGCTGTTTACACTACCGGATGTTAAATGTGTGAATATTTCTCTATCTGTTCTCCCGGCAAACGAGTAGCTTCCATCTTCAAGCGGATTCGATTCTATTCCAAAATCGAGCAGTATTTCAGCGATTAAATTTCGGGTAAAAGCCCGCTTCACGTGCATAAGTGTGCCGTCGATATCAAAAAGAAGTATAGGTTTCATCGGTTTTACTTTATGGTAACAGTATTTAGCAGTATTTTGATGGGATGTAAATAATCAACAAAAAAATAACAATATGAGTTTAATAGAAGATATTCACGCACGACAAATTTTAGATTCAAGAGGCAATCCTACTGTTGAGGTAGATGTGGCATTAACAAATGGCATAGTAGGACGTGCTGCTGTCCCTTCAGGTGCATCAACCGGAGAGCATGAGGCGGTTGAACTAAGGGACGGTGAAGCCGATTATTTTCTCGGCAAAAGTGTGAAGAAAGCAGTAGAAAATGTAAACGAAACCATCGCTGAAGAATTGGTTGGTTATCCTGCATATATGCAAACAGAGATCGACCAGATGATGATCCAGCTTGATGGTACAGCTAACAAATCGAAACTGGGTGCTAACGCAATACTTGGTGTATCTATGGCGGTTGCAAAAGCAGCAGCACAATCAGCAGGTCTCCCGCTCTGGAGATACCTTGGTGGTGTAAATGCGAAAGTACTGCCACTGCCCATGATGAACATCATCAATGGCGGTTCACACGCAGACAACAATGTTGATCCACAGGAGTTTATGGTAATGCCATCGGGTGCAGCTTCTTACAGCCAGGCAATTCAGATGGGTGCCGAAATTTTCCACAACCTGAAAAAAGTACTCTCCTCTAAAGGCTACAACACAGCTGTGGGTGATGAGGGTGGATTTGCTCCAAATCTGAAATCGAACGAGGAAGCCATCGAGGTAATTCTCACTGCGATTGAAAAAGCCGGCTATACACCGGGTGATGACGTGCTTCTTGCACTTGACCCTGCTGCAGCTGAATTTTACAACGCAGAGAGCGGCCTTTATGAATTCAAATGGAGCGACGGATCTAAGATGGATTCAGACGCCATGGCAGAGTACTGGGTAAAATGGACCGAGAAGTACCCGATTATTTCCATTGAAGATGGTATGGACGAGAACGACTGGGACGGCTGGAAAACTCTTACCGATGCTATTGGTGATAAGGTGCAGCTTGTGGGTGATGATCTTTTCGTTACCAACACCACGCGTCTTGCAGAAGGTATAAAGCGAAACATTGGTAACTCAATTCTGATTAAAGTGAACCAGATCGGGTCGCTCACTGAAACACTCGATGCGATTGAAATGGCCCATAAAAATGGATATACAGCCGTTATTTCTCACCGATCAGGCGAAACAGAGGATACAACCATTGCGGATGTTGCCGTAGCAACTAATGCCGGACAGATCAAGACAGGTTCTATGAGCCGTACTGACCGAATTGCGAAATACAACCAGCTTCTGCGAATTGAAGAGGAACTTGGTGAAAGCGCACTTTTCCTTGGAAGAGATGTGTTCGGCCTCTGATAATTAGCCGATAAAACCATTCAATGAAAAACCGTGCAGGAATTTTTGTGCTGATCAGCGCCGGTGTAATTATCGGTTTACTGATCGCTGAAATTCTTGTGCGGATTTTTTTGCCCCAAAACCGGCTCACTACCTGGATAGAGATGCACCCTGATGGTTTTATGATGAACCAAAAAGGAGTTACGGCTATCCATCACTTTAACGAAAGAACCGCGGAGTACAGGCTGAATCAATTTGGCTTACGTGGGTATGAACATTCCCCCGGTAATGATCTGAACATTCTTTTTCTGGGCGACTCTTTTACCTTCGGGCTGCTCCTGGCAGAAGAGGATACCTTTATTGCAACTCTGCAGGAGAAAGTAAATAGTGCCTTTCCGCAAAAAGGCATAAACCTGCTGAACGGAGGTGTTGGCGGTGCGGGATTAGCTGATTGGCCGCTGTGGCTGGAAGAGCTTGGCAATAGCATAGCACCTGATATGATTATCTATATGATGCATACCGCAGATATAGACCGTTCAATTTCAAAAAACCTTTTTGTTGTAAACGAAGCAGACTCCTCACTAATTCAAAGCCAGCGATGGGAACCCCGCCAATTTTTGATGAGAACCGGCAGGCAGGGTTGGTACAGGGCCCTTCAGAAACGATCTGACCTGATGAATCTGTTGGTTAGCATTGCGTGGGATAAATTCTATTTTAAAGATCAAACCAACGGCTTTAATCAGGAAACCACACAAGTGCCAATCCCCTCGGAAGAGCAGCGATATATTGAATCGGGTTACTCTGATCTACTCGGTTTGCTGCTATTTGAAAGGCTGAGTAACTGGTGCGCAGAAAATGAGTGCACCATATCGGCGGCTACAACAGGTTTTTTTGGTTTCGGGGAGGAGAACTACTACACCTATCCGTTCTACCAAAAAATCAGCAATCAAGGCCTGCTTTCAATGTCTTTCTTCGATAATACAAGGTGCATGGTTGATAAAACCGGTGGCAGTAAAGAGCAGATCATCATTGAAGGGGATGGCCACCCGAATGAAAAGGGAGCAGCACGTATTGCAGAATGCTCCTGGCACTGGCTGCAGGAAGTCATCAGAGAGGTATCTGATGAGAATTAACACACTTGCGCTTGAAGGGTACAGAAATCATGAGAAAACGGTGGTTGATTTTTCCCCGCATTTAAATCTCATTACAGGTTCAAATGGTTCAGGCAAAACCAGCCTGATTGATGCCATCCACTACCTCTGTATGTCACGCAGTTTTGTGGCTTCGAGCGACAGATATGTGGTACATCATGACAGTAAATATTTTATGATTCACGGCCACTTCGAGGGTGAGATCCGCGAGGCATTCAAAATTAGCTGTAGTTACAGCAGGGGAGAAGGAAAGAAAATTTTTGTGAACGATAGCCCTCTCGATCGGTTTTCAGATTTGATTGGACGGGTACCTGTGGTAGTACTGAGCCCGGAAGACCTGAAACTAACCAGCGAAGGCCCTGTAGAGCGCCGCTCGTTTTTGGATAGTATGATCAGCCAGATTTCACCGGCCTATTTACGGAGCCTCATCGATTACAGAAAAATCAGGAAGCAACGGAACAAACTGCTTCAGGAGCATAACGGCCCATTAAGCCTGCTGAGAACCTACCTTGAACCGTGGGATATGCAGCTTATTGCAACTGGCTCAAAAATCATAGAGAAACGGGCAGAGATACTCGAAACCTTTAAAGATTACTTGTTGAATCAATACCAACAAATAACAGGGCACGATATACAGCCCTCGCTTGAGTATCAAACCATTGCACCGGGCCTAAAAACCGCAGAAGAAATTGCGGCTGAATTTACCAGGCAGATTCAGGATAACTTTGAAAAGGAAGCAGAGCGCCAGCAAACCATGATTGGGCCGCACCGGGATGAAGTGGTTTTCTATCTGGATGATGCAGAGCTGAGAAATTACGGATCGCAGGGGCAACACCGGCTATTCTCCATGGCGTTAAAAATGGCTCAGCTTTTCTACTATACCGATCAGCTTGATGACCGACCAATTATGCTCCTGGACGATCTTTTTGGTAATCTTGATCAGCAAAAAACAGATATTATCACCGAAGCACTTACGAAACACCCCGGGCAAACGTTTATAACTTCCGCATCCGAAAAGCCTTTTGATGAGGCTCTATTTCAGGGAAGCAGCGAGAATGCGTGGTTTACAGTAACATCAGGCACGGTAACTCAAAAAGTTTAACATGGCATTTGGCAGACCTCCCAAACCGATTAATGAGCTCTTAAAGGAGTTTATGAAAAAAATTCCTCAGCAGTCTGAGCTGAAGCGGGGAATGGTGCTGCATCAATGGCGGGAAGTGGTAGGTGAGCAGATCAGTGCGGTAACAAAAAATCTTAAGTTTGAAGGCAACAAGCTCATTGTAACAGTAACCACCGAGGCGTGGCGGTACGAACTGCATGCAAACCGGTATTCCATAGCAAAACGGCTCAACGAAAAGGTTGAATCTAAAGTAGTTAAAGAAATTATTGTTCGAACATGAGCAGATAATATGTATTTTCGGTAGTCATGAAATTTCTACACTTCATATCAGACCGCTTCAAGAGCTTTTTTTCGGGCAGTACCATTGCACGAACGGAAGAGACTGACTCCGGCACATTTCAAAGCCGTGAAAAAGTAATTGCGTTTACCATTGCTACTGTAATTGCGCTCTCTTTATGGTTTATTGTTAACCTCAGCCGGGATTTCAATATTACCATTCAGGTACCCATTCAGCTTACCAACCTGCCGGCAGATCTTACCATCAGCAATGAAATTCCGGAAACAGCATCGGTTAACCTTACCGGCGAGGGTTGGAAATTAATTACGGTTTACGGCAATCCACCCAGAGTACTGGTTAATGCGGAACTGCAGCAGGTGAATTTAATCGACCAGATAAGAAATCAGGTTGGGGCATTTTCTGATTTAAATATTGTGCAAGTGGAGCCGGCGCAGCTTGTTATTGAAACTGAGCGAAAAGCTACAAAACGTGTTCCCCTCAGAAGCCTTGTTGATGTTAGCCTGCGTGATCAATACGGGTTTTTAAGTGACCCGGTTATTGTTCCCGATAGCGTTACTCTTACCGGGCCGGAAACGGTGCTTGCCGATATCTCTGAATGGGAAACAGAACAGCTGGAAAAGAGCGGATTAACCCGAAGCACCGAAGCCGAGGTAAGAATAAGGCCGGGTTCACAGGGCGTAACGGTATCACCTTCATCGGCTACGGTTTCTCTGGAAATCGCTGAGTTTACCGAAGCCGAAATGCGCGTACCCATCCGAACAAGAAACCTGCCCAGCGGCCGGGCGGTTACCTACAATCCATCAACCATTACTGTACGGTTTGATGTACCCCTGCACCAATTTTCGCAGGTGGAGGGCACGCGGCCTTTTCAGGCGTTTGTTGATTACAACGATATTGAAGGGGATAACTCCGGCAGGGTAACACCTGAAGTTGAGATTACGGAGACCGGATACATTGTGCGCATCAGAAGTTTCCAGCCGCCAAGAGTGTCGTACTTTCGGGTAATTGAGGATTAAACCTGGCCCTGTTGCGCTTCAGTAGCGGTTTTTTCAAACGGGCTGATTACCTCACTGATATCTCTTGAATCCGGGAAGAAATCAAGAATCTTCAGCAATACTTCATCCACAAGTACATCCGGGCAAGAAGCACCGGAAGTGAGTGCGATCTTTAAACCATTCTTATTAACCGGCAGCCACTTTTCAGTTGTGAGGATCTCCTTTTTCCACTGGTTAAAGTGCTGAATTTTTTCAGGGGAATCGAACTCACCGGCATCACGCACATGATATGTTGGGCAGTGGTGCTCAAGAATTTCCACAAGGTGCATGGTATTCGATGAGTTATACCCACCCACTACAATGGCAATATCCGGTTTGGCATCAGCAAGAGCGTACGTAGCTGATTGATTCTCATTTGTTGCATAACAGAGCGTGTCGGATGTATCCGCAAAGTGATTTAATACCTCTTTCTCGCCGAATCGCTCGGCAGCAGCCTGTTTCAGAATATCCATTACCTCCTGCGTTTCGGTAGCCAGCATGGTGGTTTGATTGATGACCCCGAAAAACTCAAGGTCTTTCAGCGGATTGAATCCCTCGGTACACTTATGGCCAAAGTAGGTATTAAAATCATCCAGGGGCCGTTTTTCTGTTAGGATATCTGCAAGAATGTGCGCTTCATCCGGGTTTAGCACCACTACAACCGGCGAGTGATCAGCGCTGTGTGAGAAGGTGGCACGGGTTTCCTCATGGGTATGTTTACCGTGTACAACCAGGCTGTACCCTTTTTTGCCAAGCTGATTGCCCCGCTTCCATACTTTTTCTACAAACGGGCAGGTTGTATTGTATTGATAGGGATCGATACCGCGTTGCTGTAGCTTCTCCTGAATTTCAAGCGTAGTGCCAAATGCGGGTACAATCACAATATCATCGGCATTCAGCGAGCTGATTGGCACAAGCTCTGTGCCGTCTGTTTCAAACAGAAACTTAACACCTTTTGCCTGCAAATCTTCATTCACGGTTGGGTTATGAATCATCTCACTAAGCAGGTAGATATTTTTGCCGGCATTCTCCTCAACCGTTCGGTAGGCAATGTCGATAGCATTTTCCACTCCGTAACAAAAACCGAAGTGCCGGGGTATCAGGAAAGAAACCGGGCCAAAATTTAAAAGGGTGGGCTCGAGGTCTTTCTTGCGCGGATCTGTAATGGCATTTGCTTCTTTAACATTTTTAATGATGGGCGATTTGTACATCGCCGGTATTTCAAACTTTTTGCGTGCCATATATTTTTTGGATTATTCTCTGCTTCAAAGATACAAACTCTGAAAATTAAACTCGGATGCTTCTTTTATGTAATTGATGAATGAACCTTAACAATGTTCGGTACTAAAATAATTTCAGAGAATCCGTTCGGAATGCGTACCTTTATGCAAACATTGTTCAACAATACCCTGTCTGATACGTTTTCTGATACACTTTTTGAGCTCACCTTGTTCTTATTGTTACCTAAAACGCGCTTTAGCCGGGAGAGAATCTTCGGCATATAAAAAATCAAATGCGGAGAAATGCGCTGGTTGAACCAAACTTCAGAACATAACGGCTGTTGCGAAAGAGCGTAATTTTGCGAAGCCGAACAATTTATACTTTACACAGATGAACATTACTTCTTTCTCAGAGCTGGGAATACAGCCTGAAATCCTCAAAGCCGTAGATGAAATGGGCTTTGAAGCACCAACCCCAATTCAAAACAAAACCATACCTGCTATTTTGAACGGCAATGATGTTGTTGGCCATGCTCAAACAGGTACCGGTAAAACAGCAGCGTTTGGCATACCTGCCATCCAGATGGCAGATAAAGGCTCAAGAACACCCAGTGTATTGATACTCTGCCCTACACGTGAGCTTGCAATACAGGTTACAGGCGAACTGATTAAACTTGCCAAATTTACTGATGGCGTATTTACTGTACCTGTATATGGAGGCCAGTCGATTGGCCGGCAGCTGAATCAGCTAAAAAAGGGAGCACAAATTGTTGTGGGTACTCCCGGCAGGGTGATTGACCACCTGAAACGCGGCACATTAAAACTCGGATCGCTGAAAATGGTTGTGCTTGATGAGGCAGACGAGATGCTGAATATGGGTTTTCGTGAAGATCTTGAAGAGATTTTAAGCTACAGCCATGGAAAATCCCAAACGGTGATGTTTTCTGCAACTGTACCTAAAACCATTCGCCAGATTATGAATCGGTGGATGGAAGATCCTGAGATGATTAAAGTGGAAGGTAAAGCTGAAACGGCTGCAGGAATTGATCAGTTTGTGATGGAAGTGCGGGACTCAGTACGTACGGAGGCCGTTTCACGTGTAATGGACATGGGGAATTTTAAACTTGCACTTGTATTCTGCAATACCAAACGCATGTGCGATAATCTTGTGCAGGAACTGCAATCTCGCGGTTTCTCTGCCGATGCCTTGCACGGTGATATGAGCCAGAATGTGCGCGATAAGGTGATGCAAAAATTCAGAACCGGCCAGATTGAGATGCTTGTGGCAACAGATGTAGCTGCCCGAGGGCTGGATGTGGAGAATGTGGATGTTGTGTTTAATTATGATATACCACAAGACCCCGAGTATTATGTGCATAGAATAGGCCGTACCGGAAGGGCCGGCCGCTCAGGAATGGCTATTACTTTCTCATCGGGGAGAGGAAGAAAGCGGATTCGTTTCATTGAAAAGATTATCAGAACACGCTTAAAACCGCTGCCAATGCCGTCGGTAAGAGAAGTTCAGATTTCAAAAATGGACAAGCATATTGATGAGCTTTTTGACACCCTGAACGCGGGTGGCCTCAGAGAGTACATCGAACAGCTTGAGCCGGTGGCTGAAACCGGATTTACCCCAATTGAAATTGCTGCTGCACTTTTCAAAATGAGGGTTGAGTAGTTAAAACCGTTGGGCATACGCCCCGGTACGCATCCGGCTACATTGAAGTGGTTAGAAATCGGGTATCACGTCGCAAGCGTCTCGCTTGCGACGTATCTGAATGTGGCAATCTTAAGGCTATCAACTAATTTCAAACGGATTTCCATCTTAGTTCAGAAAAGCCGGGGATTCTGTGATGAAGAAAAGTACAGGCGAGATGCTTACACTATTTCCATACCAGCGTGGCGGAGTGAAATAGCAATGAAGGGCACAAAATGAAAAGTACAAACGGTACTTTTGCGATATTTTCCCCGCTCTGTTTCTATGGCAAAAAAAATGGCACGAGTAAATTACCCGTGCCCATTTACGATCAGTTACCTACAAAGAAAACGGCATTTGCCATAAGCAGCTTTCCATTTTCCCAGAAACCGCGGAAGAGCGGATTATCAATCATATAAATTACCTGCCCCGAGCCGTGCTGTTGAACGCCAAAATTGAGCGTATCTTCGAGCAATGCCTGTGCTTCATGCCCGGCAAAACCGCTGATGTGGGCATTGCCGCGTGATGTGCCCACATTCCAGCCGGAGTCGAGATAGCTAAACGCAGAGGCATCCGTTTTCAGAGAGAAGTACTCGTTATCCATGCCAAATGCGAGAGGATGGGTTGTGTCTAACGTAACCCGGAAAATAGAGCCGGGTGTTCGGCTGCTTGCTGCTCTCCGAACTCTGTCTCCGTAGGGTTGAAGAAGGTCAACATTTGAGGGTTCTGCATCGGGAGCCACTTTTCGCTGAAGCTGGAATCCATTTCTGCCTGCCAGTGTAGAATTAGCTTGCCCAAAGAGAATAAGTTTACCGCCATCGCGTGTCCAGGCGCTTAATCTTTCAATGCCTGCGTCGGTTAACACACCCCGGTAGTTTCCGGATGGCAGTACAATGGTATCATAATCATTCAGGTTGGCTCGCATGAGGTGGTCGGCATGAAGCATGGTGGCCGGGTAGCCCAGCTGATGATCAAAAAAGTGCCAGATTTCACCTGCATTGAGCGATGCGGTACCTTCCCCAATCAGAACGGCAACACGTGGCTTATCTATAAAGCGAAGATTGGATGAACCAAAATCAGACCCTGAGGTTACAAATCCGGTAGATACGCCAACTACATGTCGCTGATGAGATTCCGTAGCAGTTCGGATAATTTCATCAAATCGGTCTCCCAGGCTGCGGTTATTATCACGTGTAATAACCAGAGAACCCCGATGAAAACGGTTACCCTCAATTTCAAAGTCCACTTCAGAAAAACGGCTTCTTACACCTTCACGGGTAATATTAGCCAGAAAACGGGCATCATCCATACTATTCCAGGATAATATGTATGCATAAGGCCTGTCACCACCGCTAACTCTATCCTGTCTGAAATCATACGCAGATATGGTTTGATTAGGATTGATTCGGTTTTCAAGTGCGTACCCCTCAAGCCCAAAACGGTAATGCGCCTCCCAGGTTGTGATATCGTAGGTTACAGAATCGGCCAGCTCAGGGTTTGGTTCGAAAAACACACGTACCAGATTTCCCTGTGGCTGGTAGGCGCTGATCAAAATATCATCTGCTTCGATGCGTACACTCTCATTTTCTGCCGTGGTAAAGTTAAAGCCATTGGCATTTCTGGCTGAACCCGATGTACCATATTCTATTTGAAGATTATCAAGAAAAGAGAGCAGATTATAAACTTTGTCCGGGTTATTATCCGCTTTTACAACGAACGTTTTATAGGTTCCGCGGGCGTTGTTTGCGGATGTTTCAAAAAACTCGGCAAAGGCATCAATCATCTGTTCCGAATATCTGGAAGCAACCTCTACAGTAGACATACCTGTAGTGTGGTGTTGCAACAACCGCATAGCCAGTGTGAGTGTATCGCCTTCTGCTTTTTCAATGGCTAGGCCGGCAAGGCTGTGCCCCGGCATCTCATATGTCATACCAATGGAGCCGTGAAATGTAGGCCAGGTATCTCCAAAGCTTGGATAGAACAGGTCAAAGCGCTCACGGGTAAAGTAGAGCCAGTTTTCATCATCAAAATAACCGATGTGGTTTTCGCCAATGGTTGTTTGAAATTCACGCTGCCAGTCGGTAATGGCTTTATGAAACGGTTCAGCTGCCGGGGCAAAATAGTATGGAGCAGTGAAACTCTGTTCGTGATAATCTACATGAACATGCGGAAACCACTGCTTGTAAATATCGTATCGATGCTGAGACTCTTTCTGAACCTGCCATGCCCAGTCGCGGTTCAGATCAAAAAGGTAATGGTTTGAACGACCGCCAGGCCAGGGTTCATGATGTTCACGTGCATCAAACGTGGGATTTACCTCAGCCCCAAGCATATTATTGAACCAGTTTACGTAACGGTCCCGTCCATCCGGGTTAAGCATGGGGTCCATGATAACCACAGTATTCTCAAGCCATTGTTTTGGTGTAGGGCTGTCAGGGCGAACAAGTTCATGAAGTGTGCGCATGGCGGCTTCACTGCTTGATGTTTCATTGCCATGTATGTTATAACTGAGCCAAACAATTCCCTTTCTGTTTTCGGTAATATCGCCATCTTCAAGGCCGGTTAAACGAAGGTTATTGAGTCGTATCTCTTCAATATTCTCATGATTTTCGGGGCTGGTAACAATCAGATAGACAAGCTCTCTGTGCTGATTGGTAGTACCGTAGTGATGAATGGTTACATACTCCGACTCTTCAGCCACGTGCTTCACATAGCTAAGCACCTGGTGATGGAGGGTCCACCGGTCGCCAAGTGTGTATCCTAAAAATTCATCGGGAGATTGTAGTTGTGCATATCCTGATGCTGCAAATACCGTTACAAACAGGGTAAGAATGAGATATCTGGCCTTGGTCATCATAAAATTTAGAAGATTGAATTTTTGTGCAATTTTTTTAAAACCAAACATAACCAAATCCCACATCTGCTAAAAGAGGGTTTTTTAACCGCAGAACAGTTGCATGGTTTACCAAAAACCTGATAAGTTTTTTCAATAACGTGATATGATAATCTGCATCAATACTCAATCAGTTCATCAGTTTAATACTATTCTGCAGATTTACTACTTTAAGCAAGTTTCAACGATGATATTTATGTGATGATGAAAAATGTTTCTCTTCTTATAGTTTGTTCACTGATATTCACCTTAAGTGCGTTCAGCCAGTCCGGTGATGGCACCTACCGCTTTACCATTCTACATACCAATGATGAGCACTCACATCTGATTCCGCATCCCGTAGCGGACTATCACCCGGAATATGGAGGCTCGGCGGTTGGGGGGTTTGCACGCCTTGCGGGAGCCATTAATCAAATCAGAGCAGAGAAAGAGCAGTATAATGAACCGGTAATGATTTTTTCGGGAGGGGATATTCTTGGAGGGCCGGCGTTTGGCTGGCTGCCGTTAAAGGAGGGTGTGGCAGCAGAAATGAAGCTTTTTCAGGCTATTGGCTATGATGCGGTTACCATCGGGAACCACGAGTTTGACTACGGCCCCGATGTTCTGGCAAATTATCTTAAAGCAGCGGGCTATCCCGAAGCGTCTTCAAAAACGGTGTTCCTGGGTACAAATACCCGCCCTCCGGCTGACCATCCTCTCAGCGATCTTGGCATAAAGAAGCATTACATCAAAGAACTTGACAATGGGTTAACTATTGGTGTGCTGGGGTTACTGGGTGATGATGCCATCAACAAAACAGCTGTGCCCGGCCCGGTGGAATTTGATGACCCCATTGAAGCAGCCCGACAAGCCGTTGAGGAGCTGAAGGCTGCCGGAGCGGATCTGATTATTTCAGTGAACCACTCCGGAGTGTACGAAGATCGGCTGCTTGCACGAGAGGTGCCTGATATAAACATCATCGTTGGAGGACATACACATACGGCGCTTTATGAGCCGGTTTTTGAGGGTGAAACTGTGATTGTACAGGCTGGAAGTTATTTACGCTACCTTGGAAGAGTTGAATTTGAGTGGATCCGTGGCGAAAATAAAATAACCGTGTTAAATGAAGAAAATGGCAACGAATTTCTTATTCCACTGGATAGTTCTGTTGAACCTGACGAAGAGATTGCCGCAAAGGTTGAAGAGTACCGAAGCTTGTTGAACGGCTGGGTTGCAGAGCTTACAGATGGCCTTGTTACACATATTGAGCAACCGGTGGCCAGATCAAATTTTTCACTAACCGGAGGACGTTTTCAGCAGGAGTCCACAATTGGGAATTACGTCACAGATGCTATGCTGCACGCCGCGAGAGAAGCAACCGGCAACCAGGTTGATGTGGCTGCACAGGCAAATGGTGCTATCCGCGCAAATGTGAGACCGGGTGTGGAAGAGTGGTCTGAAGGGCTGATCACGTTTTATGATTTGATTATGGCTACGGGACTTGGTTCAGGCGATGATGGCAACCCCGGCTACCCGCTGGTTTCGTTTTACTTAACGGAAGATGAGATGCGCCGTGCCCTTGAGGTTTCAGTGCTGCTTTCTGAACTGCTCGATAACAGCTACTTTCTTCAATTCTCCGGCCTTAGAATGGCTTTTGATCCAAATCGGGCCGTGCTTCTTCGTATTCCGTTTCGCGGCACACCTATACCAACATCCCGGGCAGTACTGAGTGCCGAATTGCAAACCGGCGATGGAGAATTTCGTCCGCTGAGAAGAGGGAGCGATGAACTGATACATGTGGTAACTGACCGCTATATAGCCGGATTTTTACCACTTGTAGGAGAGATAGTGCCGAACCTAAGCATTCAGTTCAGAGACGAATCGGGAAATCCCGTTGAACTTGACGATACCATCATCCGGCAGAATGGAGAGGAGTTAAAAGTGTGGCAGGCAGTTTTAAATTTCACCCTCTCTCACCAGGTTCGGGAAGTTGATCTTCCGGAAATCCCGGCACGCTACGAAACAACCGAGGAGAGAATGCGGGCAATCTATACCCTTCCTCTTTGGGTATGGCCTCTTGCTATAGTTGTGGTTATTGCAGCTTTTGTTATGTACATCATCAGAAGAAGGCGTAGCATAAATTAGAAAGTGGTGATGTTGATAAACCATCAAAAAACCGATCATTCATAAAATAATCACTCCCTCCTAAAACTTTTTCAGTGAATGCGTCGTCATATCGCTGAAGAAAATTAATATTCACAAACATCCAACTGATTTGAGTGATATGAGCGATGCAGCCTTGGTAGAGCAAGCCTCTCAGGGTGATGATAATGCCTTTGCACTGATTATGAATCGGTGGCAAAAGCGAATTCATCGTTTTGCATATCGCTATTTCGGTAATCGTGCCGATGCGGACGACATCACCCAGAAGATATTTATTCGGGTATATCAAAAGCTCAATTCCCTCGATGATCCCGGTAAATTTTCTTCGTGGATCTACCGAATAGCCAATAATCTTTGCCTTGATGAACTGAAACGTGCCGGACGAAGGAGATCTGAAAGCCTGGATTTTGATAACACCGCCAGTATGCCTTTAAATAACCAGACACCAGCCACGGAGATGCATCAGAAAGAATTGAAAAAGATGGTGCAGCAGATGCTGGAATTGCTGCCGGATGATCAACGGGCTGTACTGATACTGAAAGAGTTTGAAGGGCTGAAGTTCCGCGAAATCGCAGAAGTGCTTGATGAACCGGAGGGAACAGTGAAAACGAGATTGTATGCCGGGCTAACAGCACTACGAAAGAAATTACCAATGCAGAGTATTAAAACAGAATATCTGAATTATGAATAAAAACGAGATCAAACAGAAGTTAATGGACTATCTCTACGATGAGATGGGCGATACTGAACGAACAGAATTTGAGGAGTACATCAGGAAAAATCCGGATGTGAAAAGAGAGTTCCATGAGCTGCAGGGTGTCCGCAAAGTTCTGGAAAAAGTGCCGGTACCGGAGAAAACGGAACCGATGGCAAACAAACCATTGCCGTTTACGCCTGTTTCAAATCAATCAGAAAACAGTAACCGAACCTATCACGCGATTCGGTACATGGTGGCAGTTGCTGCGATATTTCTTGCCACACTTTTAACTTTTTCATTTATCAATCTTCAGGTTGGCAGTAATGAAAATGGGTTTTATGTGCTTTTTGGTGAGAATAACGTAGCACAGGAACAGGCCGTAAATGAAGAGATGCTTGCAGATCTTTTGAACCAGATTCGTGATGAGAACGCACTTTTTGTTGCTGCGATGGTAGAGCAGAGCTCAGCACGGCAAACAGAGCAGATTGAAGAAGTTTTGAGTGCCCTTACAGACTACTACGACCAGAGGCGGCAGCAAGACCTGCTTTTAATTGCCGAAGGATTTTCCCAGCTCGAGCAGGATACATACTATCGGTTCATGCAAACCGATGAAGTGATAGGTGAGATCATTTTCGCACTTAGCAACCCGAATCAGTAAAAAAGATAGTGATATGATTAGAATAAAAACGCTTAGCCTGCTTGGTGTAATATTACTGTTTAGTTCAATAACAGTGATGGCCCAAGCGGATCAACTTGAGAGGGATATCCGAATTGCTGAGAGAATAATCGAGGAGATTTTTTCATCGAATACCAGCAATGGGCAGCTGATACGCCTGAGAACCGGCGCTGTTAGCGGTGAATATCTCTCCGGAATTGGGGTTCATTTTACAATAAATCACAGTACGTTCAGGCTCATGGCCGGTGATCAGCATGGTGACAGAGATAACCGTCAGCAGTTCACCCTGGAAGATTTTGAAGTTGGCGTAATGGAGTATCTTACGGGTTATGCTTCACAGTTAAGAGGCTTGAATGAGAATGAACAGATACAGTTTACTTTCGGACGAAATAGAGGCAATACAGGTTTTATTGCTATGCCCGGCAGGGAGCAAATAGTGCAGAGAGCTCATGGTATTTTTATGGCTTATGTTCGTGTAGGTGATGTGAAGCGTTTCGCAGATGATACACTAACTGAAAGTGATTTCAGAGAGCGTGTAACAGTGATGGATCTCACTGAAGCAGAGCCAAAACGTGATCTTGATATATTTGCATCGGTAATTGAAACTGCTTTGAACCGAGAAACAGACAGCCAACTTCGTATAGCCAGGAAACCTGATTTTGTATACATGCCCGGTTTTGGAGCGGCTTTTGAGTTGAATGTGAGAAGCAGAACGGGATTCTCGCTGGACTCTTTCATAGCCCAAATTGATGAAATGGATCTCGATGATGTTCGAATTAATATCGATCTGGGGGATGTTACAGGTCTGCACGATTCAGATATTCGTGTAAACTCTCCATCCGTTCGGATTGAAAGAGACAGCATTCGGATAGATCTCGAAAGAGTAAGGGATACAATTCAGCAGAATTTAAATGGTGTAAAAGCACAAATAGCCGTTTTGGGAAGAGACTCTGTTTCATCCGATATCGGGGGAATGGCAGGCAGAAGATTCGAATTTAATTTTGCTGCGAATGATACAGTTGACCTAAGCGCCGACGCAACAAAAATGATTGATGAGCTTACCTCGGTAATGAAAGATTATGCTGGTACACTCAGCTCATTAAAAGATGACGAGATGGTGATGATAATCATCAATTGGCCGGCGAGAAACCAGACATTGCCTGCAAAAACACATATTCGTGCTACAAAAGAGGATCTCTTTTTCGGATGGGAACCATTGATTGAAGAGGTACAAAGGAGGTAGAGTTTTAATAACCTCAGAAACAGAACCCCCTCTTTCTGGTGTGAAGGAGGGGGTTTATTTTCTTTGCCAGTACTTTATTTCAAAAAAGATGCATGTAAGGTACAGATAGTGAATTACCCTGCCCCGCTCGATGCGCCTCCGCCAGCAGAGCCAATAGAGGCGCCACTGCCACCCACTGAACCCGAAAACGAAGATGTGCCACTCGCTGATAGGGTAGATATGGATGATGCCACAGTTGCCGGTGTTGTGTTTGAGCCAGCCATCAAAACAATCCAGGGGAAAAGAATAGCTGTATCATCGCTGCTTTTTTCGAGGATCACAGTAATTTTTTTCTGACTAATTCCAAATGCCGTTGCATAGATAAAGTGGTGGCCAAGCATTTCCATATTGATGGTTCGCTTGTCTGCGTTTTGCAAACCCTTCAGGTATGCATTCCAGCGCCTGAACATGGTTTCGCCCTCTTCTGTGCGGCGCAAAATGGCGGCTGAAGCTCCGCACATAATCCCTGTGCTTACGATACCAATCACTGCAAACTCACTGCCAAAAATAAGCATAGCCACAGCGGCAAGGAAAAGCAGTAACTGAATGATCAAATGAATCGCTAATCCGGTCATGCTTCGGCTGTCGATCCAGTTGAGTGCATCGTACTCTTTTTTTATCTCCTTCATCCATTGGGAATACCATTTTGTGAAGTTTTTGGAGGTGAAAAGTTTATCGAATGTGTTCGTTCCTCCTGAGATCTGTTCCTTCACATAATGAATGGTTTGCTTTTCCCAGGCGGCCAGCTTACCGATCTCTTCAGGCTCTCTGTCTGAAACGCTGATTCTGAATTGCGTAGATTCGGATGAAAAAGATGAACGATTCTCCTTTTTCTCTTCATGAATGCTAAACCATCCTCTTCGGGCCAGATCAAAAATAGTTGCAGTGAGATGATTACCTGTAGTTGTGGAATGGCTCAGCAGACGGCCAATAATGGCAGGCTTGGTTCGGTCTGGCAGCAGTATGGTTTGCTGATCAGAGATAGTTTTTGTTGTATGGCGCTTACCGTATTTCTGATAGAAAAAGATGAATACTGCGATACTGATTGCCACAAGAAGCAGCGTTACGGGTTGGGTGATGGAGGCATAAAATGCATCCCGTTCGGCCTTCCTCTGCATTTCTGCTGCAATTTCTTCTTCTTCCTCCATAATCATCTCAAGGGTGAGTAGTGGTTCATTTACGGGGAGAAGGGCTTCATCAAAAAGTGAACGGGGAAAAAGAGAGCGAATGGACACAAGCTGTCCTCGTGAAATATCACTGCCGGTTAATGTGATGCCGCGCTCATTAACTGCAATGGAGTGATTTTCGGCCGGCAAACGGGTCCATGCGTATATCGTTTCCGGTGAGGTTTCTTCCGGCAGTGTGATCTGAATGGTGAGATTGTCTGTGGATCTGCTCCGCCCCGATGCGAGATAATTCCAGTAAAACTGCACCCACTCTTCCCCAACAGAAAGGGCACCGGTAAGATCGTACGAGATGGTAAATGTTCGGGTAGTATCTGTTGCCGAATAGTGCCATTTGATGATCAAATTACGATCGGTTTCTGAAACACTAAAGGTTCCGGGACTTTCGCTATTGTTATTGATGTAGGATTCATTCCCCTCAGAAACTGAGATGTTTGTGGCTTCTCCAAACCCTTTTCTCGGAAAACGGTGATCTGCCCAGCTGAAGCTTCCATCGAATACGTAGGTGAGATGTTCTGTAAATCGAACCGTACCGTCATCCAGAATTTCAACTTCGATGGTTATCTCCGGAATGGAGTAATCATTCGCTATCGAAACGGTTACACTCATCATAAAAAGCAGTAAAATCAGGGGAGGTAATTTTTTCAGCATTCTTTTCGAATCTTCTGTTAACATTTCAGATAAGCCTACGATCAATTAAGTAAAATTGTTCGCATAAAAAAACCCTTTCTGATTGTTCAGATAAGGGTTTGTTTTTTGAGAATTGTTAGATGGGAGTTTAGTTCAGCGTGTAATCAAGTGTGATTTCACAGTTGAGTACTTTCGACACAGGACAACCGGCTTTGGCTCCATTCGCGAGTTTATCAAACTCCTCATCAGATACTTCCGGTACCTTGGCTTCCAGTTTGAGAGCGATTTTGGTGATATCCCAGCCTGTATCGCTTTGGTCTAGCGATAGGGTAGCGTCAACCTTCAGCGTTTCTGCTGTGAAACCGGCTTTTTCCAGTTCAACGCTCAGAGCCATGGCGTAGCAGCCTGCATGGGCGGCGGCTATTAGTTCTTCGGGATTGGTACCCAGTTTTCCATCTTCATTTTCAAACCGTAGTTTGATTGAGTATGGTTGGCCGTCAAAAACTCCGCTCTGCGTAGATAGTGTTCCGCTTCCGCCAAAACCGGATCCGTTCCATTGTGCTTTTGCTGTGCGTTTCATAATTACTCCTGTTTGGTTTGATTTAGTTGTTTAATAATAACAATGCATTAGATACTCTGCGTTCGCCCTCGTGATCGAACTCAAAATTATCACTGGGATAGTTTACAATACCATCGGTTTTTTTGTCTTTAATCCACATGGCTGTGGAGCCGCCGCCATCGAGATTTAATGCATCCACAGCACCCATGCTCTCCAAAAATTCGGCAAGTTCAGGGATGGTCATTCCATAAGATTGAAAGGAACGTCCATCAACTGTAATCAGTAAAAGGTTATTATCTTGCGTGATGGCTACCGCCGTTCTTGGGTGGCGGTTTTCATGAAACGGGTCGTTCCTGAAATTTCTTTGTTTACCATTATAAATCAGCAATGGTCCGGAACTCATCAGGTTGCCTAATACCACATTCTGCCATCCATCATCCGGCTTCGCAAGAATGGTAATCATACCATCTTCACCCCACCCGATTCCTCCGTTTTCAGTATAAGGATTGCGTTCTCCGGCACCCTCTGAAATGATGGTTCCATCAACCCGTAAAAAAACAACTGCGCCACCTGCCCGGGGATTAAAAAAAGAACCGTTAATGGCCGCAAGTGCACCATATTTTTCAGCAAATTCACTTGTCTTAACCAGATCATCCCGCTCAAAAGCTATTTTCATTGATGCTCCAGCTGCATCAAGATCTATTTTAATGACGTTAATACTGAGCCGCGCATCAAAAAGATCATCGCCCAGATAGCTTTTCCACTCTATTCCACCAGCAATGGTTTCAACTTCCCAGGCCAGTTCCTGAGCTTTGACAGAGTCACTGCTCTGAGCTGAAACGGCAAAGGGCAGTAATGTGCATGCGAGAAAAAGAACAAATGTATAGCGAAGTTGCTTAAAAGGCAGCTTGGTGCTTCTGTAGCGTGTAAAGTTTTTCATTTTAGCAGATCAGTAATCCCTGGGATTGTATCAATACTCTATGAAACAAAATGTTATGATACTATTGTGTAAGGTAAAGTTCCAAAAATCATGCAGTACCGCTGTAATTTAATTGAAATTTAACAGAACACCTTCCCAAAAATTAAAAAGCCCCGGTGAAACAGAATCATCAGGGGCTTCGGGGTTTGGTTAATGATTGTACTGCAAAGTGATGCAGTTAAACATCATCTGCTTATTCTGTAAGCATCAGGTGGCGTTTGTCCGGCAAGGTGCCTCACAAAATGATCCCAGGTTCGCCGTATGTGATACGGTTCATTGGCATAGCCGTGGCCGCGGTTTGGCATCACAATAAGGTCGAAATCTTTGTTGTGGCGAATCAGTTCGTCAACAAGCAACAGGGTCATGGCGGGATGTACGTTTGTATCCATCGTGCCGTAGCTAATCAGGAGCTTTCCTTCAAGATTTTCGGCCATATGATGCACGGCCTGATTTTCATAATTATCCCCTTCAAGCAGGCCCTGAAATTTCTCGCCCCAGTAGTACGTGTACCCGCGGTTATCGTGGTTTCCGGCACTGGATACACCTACTTTGAAAAAATCAGGGTATTGCAATAGTGCTGCCGCAGTGGCGTACCCGCCTCCGGAATGGCCATAAATTCCTGCCCTATCGATATCGATAAATGGATATCGTTCAGCAAGTTCTTTCATTCCTGCAATTTGATCGGGCAGCCCGTTGTCAGCCATGTTACCGTGATAGTAGGTGTGAAATTCCCGCGAACGGATCGGGCTGCTGCCAAGCGCGTCAATTGCAACAACCACAAAGCCAAGCTCTGCAAGTGCATATGCCTGCAGCCGCTGGAATGGAGAAAAGTTGCGGGCACCAAGGCTGCCGCCCTGCGGGCCGGGATAGATGGCGTTTACAATCGGGTAAGATCTGTTTTCGTCAAAATCCGTTGGCAGAATCATAATGCCATACAGATCTGTTTCTCCGTGGCGGTCTTTAACGCTGAAGGGAACCGGTTTTTGCCAGCCGGTTGCCATAAGGTCTTCAATGTCGGCCTCTTCAAGTTCCATAATGAGATTACCATCACGATCGCGAACTACGCTTTTTTGTGGCTCTGTAAATGTGGAGAAGGTATCCACAAACCAGGATGCATCGCTGCTGAGGGTTACTTCATGATTGGCATCTTCCGGTGTGAGAAGAGTAAGATCGGAGCCATCAAAGTTTACCCTGTAAAGATGGTAAAAGTAGGGATCGCGCCCCTCTTCTCGCCCTACTCCGGTAAAGAAAATTTCACGCAGTTCATGATCTATGTGCAGAATATCAACCACATTCCAGTCACCATCGGTTATCTGATTAATCAGCTGGCCAGTCTCAAGATCGTGCAGGTAGAGATGTCCCCAGTTGCTCTTTCGGGTGAACCAGATAAATTCGTTCGTATCATGAAAAACCCTCCAGTTTGGAATACCACGGGAGGTAAGGTTCGATTCAAAGAAAATATCGTCACGCTCGTGATAGATTTCACGAACACTACCTGTTTCCGGATCGGCTATGCGGAGGCGCACATCCTTATAATCGCGCGAAGTGGAAACGAATGCCAGCTTGCCTGAGTCACTGCTCCACTCATTATCCACCCATACACCATCACGTATCAGTCCACAGCAGTTCGAGCTGCGATGGTGATCCGGTTCGATATCAAGAAACGTGGTGGATTGATGCTCCACATCAATGATTACGCGTTCCAGCATCGGCACAATGGAATCACCCGGCAGGGCATATGGCCAGATATCTGCTTCGGGACGGCCTTCGCGGGTTCGCCAGAGTGTCATTGTGCCAACTTCACGCTCATCCTGCCGGAATGTGCTTATTTTTTTTGAATCGGGCGACCATTTCATCAGCGGCCTGTCTGATCGTCGCCAGCCGTGATTGTCGGTTGCATAACCGAAATGGTGTTCTCCATCCGTAGTAAGCTGAATGCGTTCATCGGTTTCAATTACCTGCACCCAGAGATTGTTGTCATCAATATAAGCGGCGAGTGTGCCATCGGGTGAGATTACCGAAAAGGGTACCGGCCGTTGTACAGTTCGAACAGAAGAGCATTCATACGTTTGTAACGAGCAACTCCAGACCGATTGTTCTCGCTCAAAACGGATAGTGGTTGCATCATCATAAAACCTAAGGTTTTGCAGCCCGAAGTTTTCCGGGTTAACCGATGTGCCTGTTGCTTCTTCAATCGCACCGGCAAGGCGCACATGATCAAACGCCTCTTCACGTGTTTGTGCCGCTACATCAACCAATGTGTAACGGTTGCCATCGCGTGAATTCAGCATATACCAGAAGCGGTTTTCGTCAATCTGGTTAGGGTTAACATTGCTGTTAAAAACTTTGCCTGTCAGGTTCCATGTGAGCATGGCTTCGGCTCGTTCGTAAGCTTCCTGCATATCCTGAGCAGCAGCAGAAAGGTTTATTCCGAGTAAAAGCAGTAAAGCGACTGGTAGTATCCGTTTTTTCATAAATAGAGCGTTCTGAAATTTTTGTTTTATCAAGCGGTATAAATAACCGGTTTTGAGGCATTAAAATAAAGACAAAATTCTTTGCTGCATCGCGGAGTTGAAACTTTTAACAGAGTTTGTGCGAATACAATCCAGTTTCAGCTTGCAAACAGCATATGTAGGAATTATGAAACTATTAAGTTAGCAGGTATTAAAACGGTGGAATCAATAAAAAAAAGTCATTACCCATTAAACCTCGCTGTAATAGATTGGGATAAAGAGCCGTGTTTATCCATCACAAATGATATTGTGAAAGCTCATGGCGGTGAACTATATTTGTCAAGCAATCCACAAATTGGTACGAAGTTCAGGATCGCTTTTCCACGCAAACAATAACCAAAAGGAAGAGTGAATATAATGTTGCAACCTGCATTGTTGAACTTTTTATGTAAGAGGTTGGCCTGCCTGTCTCTATTCGTAATGATCATCCCTTTTAGTGGAGCTTTTGATCTTCTGGCTCAGCGCATAGTTAACACGCAAGCCGGAGCCACACACAGAATCTATTCACCGGAAGACGGTATTCCAAGCCATATGCCTACCAATGCCATTTTATCGAAAGATGGCTATTTATGGATAAGCACCACCGCGGGTACAGTAAGGATGTCGGGTAGTGAGATTGAAGATTTCGGGGCAGAGTTTGGCCTGAACATGATGCAAAATATCTACTACGACCGAACACGAAATGTAATGTGGTTCAGTGATTCTGAAACACTTGCAAGATTTGATGGCGAGAAAATTACACTGTTTGGAATTGAAGATGGGTTCGACCCACCCGGAGGCGGAAGAAAAGAAGCAAGGCCGGTACTTGCAGACAGCGAAGGTCGGCTCTGGATCGGTTCATATACATTGCCGCTCGATAGCCCTCAAAATGGCGGACTTACCCTCTTTGAGGACGGTGAGTTTAAAACCTTCTCGGTTGATGAACTGCCACTACATAATATAAGTGGTGCATTTGAGGCTTCAGATGGTTCCATCTGGTTTAGCTCTCTTGGCTACAGTTCTGAGGGCATTTTCCAGAAAGAGGCACATTTTGCCCGGTTTAAAAACAATGAGTTTGAAATTTTTGATGAACAAACCGGCTGTTCAAACATCATGACCATTTTCAGAGATCCTGAAGGCTTTGCAATCAGCATCACCGAAGATAATAGCGGCAATCTTTGGTTTTTGTGCAACGGTTTATTCGACTCGTCATCAAGTGAACGGCAAAATAACGGGTTATTTCGATTTACTGATGGCATTTTTGAACCTGTAGAGTATGTTAACGATCACTTATCATCAAGCCAGGGTGGAATGTTTCTGCTCTACGATGATGCCGCAGATGAAATCTACATTACATATTCGCCACAAAATGGTTTTAAAGAAGATAATTTCTACAAACATATGTTTGTTCATCGTGATGGAGAATGGAATACAGAAGAAATCATAACCTGGGAAGAATTACAACTCTATAACGGGCATTTAAGTGAAAATGCCAACTATTTTGGTTTTTATCTGCTTCGAAGTAATAGTGGCCAAATTATGGCAAATCTTCAGGTAACCCAATCCGGGGTAAACGGAGTACAAAGTATCGTTTTCAGAAAAAATGACAGCAACTGGGAATGGATTGATAACACAAGTGGCTTTTTTCTCATTAATCTATCGGGTGATGTTTTTCTAACGGCACAGGCTGAACCCGATGTGATTGGCATCTACACTCCAACCTATTCCCGGCTTTTAACAGTGGACGATGGCTTACTTAGGGTGCCACAGGAATCCACCCTTGGCGGGAGCTACTTCAGGCAGCGGTTTTTTACCGACAGGGATGGCAACGTCTGGATTAACTACATGAATAATTACAATCCCGAAACAGATTCGTATGATGCTCTGGGCACATCATTCTGGGATGGTGAACAATTCAGGAATTTGTCGATGGATAATGGTTTTTCCAGCAACAATCTCTTTTTTGTGAACCAGTCATCCGATGGTGCGCTCTGGTTTCCGTCTGACAGAGGCGTGAACCGGTTGATTTGGGAAGGTGAAGAACCACAAATTACTACCTTTACCGATTCTGATGGATCCCCATTTTTCTCAAAGAAAATGGTTGAACGTGCCAATGGCGAAATATTCACATACAACAATTATGTAACACCAGCTTCTGATGTTGTGCCTGAGCAGCCCTTTTTTCTTGGTAAGTTTGATGGCGACTCCTTTATACGGTTCGAATCGCCTTTCCCCGACAGCCTGATGACACTGCCTTATCAGGGCTATGAATTAACAGCTGATCGTGAAAACCGATTATGGCTTTCTGCACAGTTTGCCCAAACTACAGGTGATGCACTTTTCCTGGCAAGAACTCACCATCGCGTTTTAATTGATGACACCTGGATTGTTCCGCCGGAAGAGTGGAATATTCCTGATGACCGACTTTTTTACGTGGGCGAATTACAGGATGGCCGCTATTACTTAAAAGAGGGTGGATTTGCAAAATTTGACTTCGACAGACTGCAGTTTGTTGATCTTTCAGACAGTACCAGTGCAACGGTAAATTTCAGGTTGTTACAACGGGTAAATACTGCTGGTATGTATTTTAACATTGAAACTGACAACCACCTGTATGTACGATTTCGCGATATGGGTTTGGCCATTTTTGATGGCACCAACCTCACCTATCTCGATCGCAGGGATGGGCTGCCGAGCTTGCGCATCAGCTACCCACACAGGGATCGTAATGATGATCTGCTATTTACCACACCCACCGGGGGTATCATTTTCAGCGGCACGGATTTTACCTCCGTTCGTGATGACGCGGTGAGTGGTTTATCGGCAAGGGGAATCGCCCGTGACAGAAACGGAAATATTCTCATCTCCCATCTGGATCAGGGAATTACAATCACCCGTATGGACACCATTCGGTATCCCGTGCGAATATCAGCCATTCTGGCCGAAGATGAGCGATTTTATGAATCACAATCACCACGGCTGGCATACAGCAAGAATAATCTGCAGTTTCGGTTTAACACCCTGAATTTTTCAAGACCTGAAGATGTGAAATTCTCTTATTTGCTTGATGGACTTGGTACAGAGTGGTCACCACCTACGGAATCTAATTTTATAGAATTCAGAAGCTTGCCTCCCGGAGATTATACCCTTCGGGTAAGAAGTGTAGGCCCGGGTACATTGGTATCAGTTCCAACGGAGTTCTCCTTCAGTGTGGCCCCTCCATGGTGGCGCACCTGGTGGGCATACTCATTTTATGGTTTACTTTTTATTTTGGGAATTGTAGCTACAGATCGCGTTCAGCGCCGAAGATTGCTGGCTAAAGCACGCGAACGCGAACGGGAAAAAGAACTTGCCCATGCCCGCGAAATCGAGAAAGCGTACAAAAATCTTGAAGTTGCCCATCAAAACCTGAAATCAGCGCAGGAACAGCTCGTTCAGCAGGAAAAACTTGCATCACTTGGGCAACTTACTGCAGGGATTGCTCACGAGATCAAAAACCCACTGAACTTCGTGAATAATTTTTCGGAAGTGAGTATTGAGTTGGTTGATGAAGCACGGGAAGAAGTGAGGAGTGAAAAGGCAAAAGTGATTCGGAACGAAGTGGAGAACCGCGAAGCCGTACAGGGGGATGACGCGGTGTCCAGCCATGCCTCCAACCCAGACCTCATCCTCGAAATTCTCGATGACATCGAAGCAAATCTCCGTAAAATACATGAACACGGATCGCGGGCTGATAACATCGTGAGATCGATGCTGCTGCACAGCCGTGGGGGTAGTGGTGAAATGGAGCCCACAACTCTGAATCCTCTGATAAAAGAGTATGTAAACCTTGCTTTCCACGGAATGCGTGCAGGGAAAGAACCCATTAATGTGGATATTGATCTACAACTGGATGAATCCGTTGGTGAAGTACCACTTATAGCCGAGGATTTTTCCCGGGTGATTTTGAATCTTTGCAATAATGCATTTGATGCTATGAGGAGCAAGCTGACGGGAGACGGGGGACCGGAGGCCGGGAAAAAGTCCCCCTTCGAAGGGGGAAAGGACGGCGAAGCCGGCCAGGGGGATGCCTCGTCGTTAAGCTACCATCCAAAATTAACGGTGCGTACCCTTCAAACCGAAAACGGCACCATAACCATCGAAATCGAAGACAACGGCCCGGGCATCCCAGACGAGATCAAAGACAAAATCCTGCAGCCGTTTTTTACCACCAAAAAAGGGACGCAGGGAACGGGTTTGGGGCTGAGCATTACCAACGATATTATTAAAGCACATGGGGGTAGTTTGGATGTGCATTCACAACCGGGGCAAACGGTTTTCTCAATCAAACTTAACAATTGAATCCCATGCTGGTGTTCTTTCGAAAAATCCAAAAATATCTTCGGCAACTATCTGCTGCCAGTGATTGGGATATTGATTTCAAGCTGGGTTAATAAATGTAATGTTGGGGAATAAATAATCTTAATTGCTTATAGCAGCGTCATCATGAAATACTCCATCTTATTTATTGTGTTCGCCTTATGGTTTTTCCCTGATGACGTCTTTTCGCAGGAACAGGCACTTCTTCAACTTACCGCTGATATGATGGAAAGAAACGGCCTCTTACTGATTAGTAACTCCGAGGCATGGAAATACCAGCCCGGTGATGACCTCCGGTGGGCAGACCCGGAGTTTGATGATTTCGGTTGGAACGCGATGCCTCCCGGCGACCTGGGTATCGACGAAATGCCCGATTCGCTCTGGAACGGCTATGGCTGGTGGCGATACACGTTTACCGCTGACAGCTCATTCTACAACGAAAACTGGAACTTCTATTTTTCCGGTTGGGGTGCAGCAGAGGTGTACCTAGATGGACAACTTGTACATCGGTTTGGAAGTTTTTCCATCAATCCGGATGATGAAGAGACCTATTCTCCGAGGAATCAAATCTTCCCTCCCGTTAATATTTCTGAAAATGTTACGCATACCCTTGCGGTTCGATACTCCTATCATCAGGCAAAGAGATACAATTTGTTGATGAAGGAAAATGCCGGGGATTTAGGTTTCGAATTCGGTTTCGGAACACATGCATTCAATCAGCTCAGAGCTCAAATAATAACTTATAGAAGTTTTACCCTCTTCTTCTCTGCGGCTGTACTTTTTGTGCTTTTACTGCTTCACCTGATGCTCTACTATAAATTTCCGGAAGACCAGTCTAATCTTCTTATTTCTATTATCGTTGGATTATTGTTGATCTCTGATGTGGCTGTACACAGCTATGTTTATTCGGATCTAACAGCATATTGGTACACTGTTTTGAGATTGATATGGGCATATACTTCATCATTTGCTTATATTTTTCTACCGTATGTTACGGCTACTATATTTGGATTAAAAAAGCTGAAAAAAGTAATCTGGCTGATAGCCGGATATCCTCTGTTAGTACTATCTAGTATATTCGCTCCAGAGCTTCTCAATTATATAGCGCTACTCCTTTTTTCAATTTCAATTTTTCTGCTTGGGTATATTTGTTGGCAGGCCTACACATCAAGGAAGAGAGGGGTCTATTTTGTTGCTTTTGGCGTTCTGGGGGCGCTGATTCTAACCATAATGTATATGTTATATGCGTTAAGCCTCATTGAAATCAACATTGGCATTTATTCTGTGATGATTGCCTTCAATTACACCCTGTTTCCGTTGGGTATGACACTCTATGTGGCTGACAGCTACGGCTATTTATTTACATCAATGGAAAACGAAGTTTCTGACCGCACCCATGAGCTTCAGGAAAAATCGAAAGAGATCACCCGCCAGGCTGCTGCTGATCGTGTCCGTGCTGAAATCTCCTCCATGCGCAATATCCGGGATCTGCAGAAAATTACGCCGTTAATCTGGAAAGAGCTGCACGTACTGGGTGTGCCATTTTCGAGATGTGGAACATTTATTATCGATGAAGAAGCGGAAATGGTGCAAATGCACCTCTCCAATCCTGATGGAAAAGCGCTGGCAGCAACAACCCTAACTTTCAGCGATATGGATTATATCGGGGAGGCACTCCAACACTGGCGAAATGGAACTATTTTCACCGTTCAATGGAATGCCGAACGGCTGACAAACTGGGCCCGTATGCTGGCAGAACGGGGGTTAATCGATTCAACGGATACCTATTTAAACTCCGCTACCCCTATAGAATCTCTTCATCTTCATTTTGTCCCTTTTAAACAAGGCATGCTCTATGTTGGAAGCAGTGAACCACTTGGCAGCGACGAGTTGAAAAATATAGAAGAACTCGCTGAAGCATTTTCCGTGGCCTATGCACGTTACGAAGATTTTACGCAGTTGGAAGAGAAAAACAACGAATTACTAACGGCACTCCAAAATCTTGAAGCTGCCCAGGATCAGCTCGTCCAGCAAGAAAAACTCGCCTCCCTTGGCCAGCTCACCGCCGGAATCGCCCATGAGATTAAGAATCCGTTGAACTTTGTGAATAATTTTTCGGAGGTGAGTGACGAGATGATTACCGAGTTAATCGAAGCTTTGAATAAAGGAGATATCGACGAATCGCTGGCGCTTTCAAAAGATATTGGAGCCAACCTGCGAAAAATCCACGAGCACGGTTCGCGGGCCGATGGTATCGTGAAATCGATGCTGCAACACTCCCGTGGCGGGGATGGCAAAATGGAACCGACACCTATCAATC
>REDS01000223.1 GCA_007693395.1 Balneolaceae bacterium
CTTGCCTCTCGTTTGATGTCGGCCGTTTCGTACTCTTCCCAAATATCGGGGTCATCATTTTTTGGCATATGAATAACACGATTCCACCAAATTTTTTGCGCATTGATGATGTGAGACAGAAATGCTGCGCAGGCAACATCGTCTTTAAAAGGGGCCTCATTGTTTATTAAGTCTGTGAGTTTTCGTGTGCACCACAAATCAAACATAAACAGGTGCTGGAGTTTCTGCCTTTCATTCATTGCTATACCCCTATTACGCCAATACCAAAATATCGCGAAATACCACTCAGAATAAACTGAACGCTAATTGCCAAAGCGATAAAACCCATTAGGCGGGTCATCACATTCAACCCGGCCGGGCCAATATATCTGGCAGAAAAAGGGGCAAGCCGCAGAATACCATAGGTAATGATAACAACCAGCACTATGGAAGCTGCATTGATCAGATAATCGCCGGGATTGGTTGCCTGGGTTGCAAAACCTATAACAACAGCTATACTGCCGGGGCCGGATAACAACGGCAAAGCAAGCGGGCTAAATGAAACATCCTCCTTCTCCATGGCTGCAGCTGTATCTTCGTCGGTTAGTTTTTTCCCTCCCGTTTCCGGATTTAACATGGAATAGGCCGCCCTCATTATAATCAACCCCCCTGCAATTCTGATACCGGCGAGGGAAATCCCAAAAAAGCTTAGAATATAGGTGCCAATCAGCAGAAACGTTATTAAAATACCAAACATGTAAAAGGTGGCTTTTTTCGCAGTTTGAATACGCTCTTTCTCGCTGAACCTGTCAGTCAGTGATAGAAAAAGAGGCATAGCTGCAAGCGGATTAACCACAGAAAACAGAGATGTAAAACTGGCGAAGAGCAGGCCGGCTATCCCGATTATTGATATTGTATGCTCGGGCACTGCTTCTGAAATGAATTCTAACATAGCGCTAAAGATAGAGATCATTTAACCCATTTTGAATGGTAATTTTCATGTAACCGAAGCTTAAAAGATTTTGTACCTTTGGTACAGTTTTATATTACAGCAATAACAGTTCATCACTTATGAATACACAGGAAATCCTTACCCTTGCCAAAACAATTATCGATTCAGGCAAATCAAGAGACGAAAAACTTCATGACATTTGCAGCCTCTTAGACCGTGAAGTGGATGTGTTCGACTGGACCGGATTCTATCTCGCCTCAGAAACAGAGGAGAGGATGCTTGAACTTGGGCCTTATGTAGGAGAAGAAACAGATCATACCCGTATACCATACGGAACCGGAATCTGCGGACAGGCTGCAGAAACACTCGATACTTTTGTAGTTCAGGATGTTAGCAAAGCAGGCAACTATCTGGCGTGCAGTGTAGATGTAAAATCAGAAATTGTTGTACCTATAATGAAGGAGGACATCTTTATTGGCGAACTGGATATTGATTCCCACACACTGAATGCCATTACACCGGAGCTTAAAAAGCTTTGTGAAGATATCTGCACTGAACTGAGCAGAATATTTTAACAATTCATTTGCAGTAATTGTAACTGATAAAATTCAACTGCAATTTATGGCTGCTACGAACTCAAATCAACTTCTCATAGCCAACAGGCTAATCTGATCGGTGTAAAAAGTAGTAAACTTCAAAATAACTGCAGCAGAAATGGCAAACTTTAAGCACAGTAGTTCGTCTAAATCACTGATGCTGAAACGATTTACAGATGTAATAAGTTTTTAAAAAACTTTACAAAAACATCAAAAGATGTGCTGAACTATATCTATGTGTCTTAAGTCTGTGTAATTTTATTCGCCTTTCAAAATGGCGTGTTACCAGTTGAAGACCAAACTCTAATACTTACATAATTGAAAACGTTAAAAAACAGTTTATTCATCATTTTTATTGCCTTGTTTAGTGTGGCATGTGGCGGTGGCAACGGGAACCAGGCTTCAGGGCCGGGCTTTGGGGGTTTTGGCGGAGGCCAGCCGGCAAGTGTAGAGGTTACTGCTGTACAGGCAGGTACAATTTCTGAACAGGTTAGGGCATACGGTACCATCCGCGCGCAGGATGTAGTTTCTGTTACTCCTCAGGTTTCTAACAGAATTACACGAATTCTTGTTGATTTAGGCGATAATGTTACCCGGGGGCAGGTAATGGCAGAAATTTACGATGCATCGTTCAGGGATGCAGTAGAACAGGCACAGGCACAAATCCGCCAGGCAAGAGCAACCTTTGAACGCGACAGTACACAACTCGCAAGAAACACAGAACTGTTCGAACGCGACCTGATCAGCCGGTCAGAGTTTGATGATGTTCGCACATCTTACCTGAATAGTTTGGCTCAATACGAATCAGCCAGGGCAGCTTTAACCCAAAGTCGTGAAAATCTCGAAAATACAAGGATAACTTCCCCGGTTGATGGTGTGGTACTAAACCGTATGATTGCAGAGGGAGATGTTGCCACAACCGGACAACCTGTGTTTGAAGTTGCGAACCTTGTAGGTTTCGAAACAAGGGTATTTCTTCCTCTCCGGGACTGGGAAGCTGTGCAGGTAGGGCAGGCTGTTAGCATGGCTCTTTCAAGCAGAGGCTCTGAGATTGCAACCGGAATAGTTTCAAGAAAAAGCCCTCAGTTAAATGCCAACACCGGCCTTGGTGAAATTGTTATTTCGCTCACTGAAGCGGCAAGTTCAGTATTTCAGGGTGCGCTTGTACAGGCTCAGATCAACCTTCAAACTAGAGAAAATGTTGTGATTATTCCCCGTTCTGCCATGATTGAACGGGTAGATACCTACATCGAACCCGAAACCGGTACGATTGAGCTTGAACGCTCATATACTGCTTTTGTATCGCAGGGCGATACCACTGCGGTACAAAGACAACTGGTTTTAGGTATTGAACAGGGCGATAGAATTGAAGTCATTGAAGGCTTGCAACCCGGGGATGGCCTCATCATAACCGGCCACAGAAACCTTGAAGATGGTTCACGAATACGGGTTGCAGGAAGTGAGCGTGCAGGCAATCCATCATCTGATGGAGAACGTGCCGAACAACTTCGCAATCTAACCCCCGAACAGATTGAACAGATGAGGCAAGAGCGCCAGCAACAGGGAGGCGGGCAGGGCAGAGGCCAGGGCCGGCAAGCATCCGGAAGTAATTAAGCAGGCACCTTTTCATGAAAAATCTTCCAAAATTAGCCGTAAACCGCCCAATTACATTTATGATGATCAGTATTATACTGATCGGTTTCGGGCTTTACGGGCTTAATAATCTTCGGCTGAATCTCTACCCGGATGTATCCTTTCCCACCATCACAGTTTACAGCACATACGAAGGTGTTGCACCCGAAGATGTTGAAGCACTCATCACCCGGCAAATAGAAGAACAGGTAGGCAGTATTTCCGGGGTGCGCCGGGTACGGTCACTCTCCAGCCAGGGAGCTTCTGTTGTAAAGTTGAATTTTAACTGGGGTACCGATCTTTTCATGGCAGAGACGGAGGTTCGGAAACGCCTCGATATGATACGCCGAGGGCTTCCTGATGATGTAGATCAACCTATTGTTTTCTCTTACGATCCCAATGACGAACCGGTACTGGTTCTCGCCCTAACATCAAGCACGCGCAGCCCCAGAGAGCTTCGAACTTTGGCCACACGGCAAATAGAGCAGCGAATAGAACGAATTGAGGGAATTGCATCTGCCGAAACTGCCGGTGGTTTCGATCGCCAGATTAATGTTCGCCTGAGTAATGCGCAGATGAGAACCTTTAACCTCGATGTTGCCGACATCTCTAACCGGTTGCGGCAGGAAAATGTGCAGGTGCCCGCAGGCCAGCTAACCGAAGGCGAAACTGTTTTTTCTCTGCGAACCATTGGCGATTTCAGAAATATTGAGCAGATACGAAATAGCATTGTGTCTGTAACGGATGATGGCAGCCCGATCTACCTGCGGGATGTTGCATGGGTGGAAGATGGTATTGCACAGCCAATTGGCAATGTCCGTGTGCAGGGTAGTGATGGTGTTATCATGAATATCTACAAACAGAGCGACAGTAACATTGTAAACGCCGCCGGAGGAGTGGTAGCTGCCCTGGATGATATTCGCGCCGTTCTGCCATCTGATGTAAGCCTGGAAGTTCTAACCAACCGGGCAGATTTTATCAGCTTATCCATACAAAACCTTGTAATGACCGGGCTGCAGGCTGTTATTCTTGTGATCATTATGTTGCTGCTCTTCCTCAGAAGCGGGCGCTCAGCTTTGATTGTGGCTATAACAATCCCCATCTCCATTATTGCAACCTTCAGCATCATGGATTTCACGGATGTGAGCCTAAATATTATTTCACTTTCGGGCTTAACGCTCGCCGTTGGCCTTGTAGTTGATAATGCAGTAGTGGTTCTTGAAAATATTTTCCGTTTCCGGGAAGATGGCGAAGATGGTAAAACCTCTGCAACAGCCGGTGCGCAGGAAGTGGCAACGCCGGTAATTGTGTCTACACTTACAACACTTGTTGTTTTTCTTCCGATTCTGTTCGTTCCTGGTATCGCAGGCCTGCTTTTCCGCGATATGGCGCTTACCATCTCTTTCGCTATGATTGTTTCAGTGCTTGTGGCGATTACACTTATTCCGGTGTTGAGCTCGCGTTTGTTTGAAGCTGAGCTGATCACCGCTGATAAAAAAGATCCCGCTAAAAATCTGCTTTACAAACTACTGGTGTGGCGGCGGCAGAGCGTGTTTACCAGATTACTCTCTCTTCCGCTCTTTGTACTCTACGCGGTGGCGTGGCCGTTTTTAAAGCTTTGGGCATTCTTTGCATCACTAACAAAATCATTCTTTTCTGATAAACTTGGGCCATGGCTTGGCCGCCAGTTCGACAAACTTGAAAACGGATACAAACGAATTCTTGATAAAGCACTAAAAGTTAGCGGATGGGTAACAATTGGTGCTTTTGCTCTCCTCTTTGCATCACTGCCAATTTTTTATCTGCTGGGCGGCGAGTTTTTCCCACAGGTTGATGAAAACTTCATCATTCTGGATGTGCAGCGAGAACCCGGAGTAAGCCTTCTTGAACTTGAGAGAAGCATTATTCAGGTAGAAAATATTGTACGAGAAGCCGTACCGGAAGCCAGGCTTATTGTATCAGATTATGGAGATAAAATAGGTATTGAAGGCGCCGATAATCCCGGTGGCAATCAGGGAAGGGTTCGGGTTGAGCTGGTGCCAATTTCTGACCGATCCCGTTCTCAGATGGAGATAACGGCTGATGTTCTCGAACGGCTCCAGGTGGTGCCCGGGGCAAATATTCGCCAGGTCAGGGAAGACCCTCTCAGCCCGGACGGAGAAACCGGTTTGATCGTACAAATTTATGGGTTCGATCAGGATATGAAACGTTTTCTGGCTGATGCAGCAATGCAGGAGCTCTCTACCATTGATGGGATTGTAAGCGTATTTAGCACGGCCGATCAGGGCCGCCCGGAACTTCGTGTTGAAATGGATCGCGAGCGAATTGCCCGTGTAGGTATGACCACTTCGCAAGTAGCTACAGCCCTTAGTAACTCTGTACAGGGATCTGTTGCCACCACCTTTGTTGATCAGGGAATTGAATTTGAAGTTCTGGTTGAGGTTGATCCTATTGACCGTTCTCAATCTACATCCCTGCAGGATTTACAAATTCAAACTCCCGGCGGAGAGTGGATGCCTCTGAGAAATTTGGCAAGTATCACAAGATATACCGGCCCTTCTAATATCCTTCGGGTAAACCAGGAGCGAATGGTTGAAGTTGAAGCCGATCTTGCCGGTATTGACTTACGCTCTGCCACCGAACTTGCAAACCAGCGTCTTGCAGCAATAGATTGGCCGGAGGGGTATCGTTACGAATTAGGCGGTTCAGCCGAAGAGCAGCAGGAGTCGTTCTTCTTCTTATTGATCGCATTTATTATTGCTGCAATATTAACCTACATGGTGATGGCTTCTCAGTTTGAAAGCCTTGTCGAGCCGTTCATTATCATCGTTACCATCCCCCTCGCTCTTACAGGCGTACTGTTGATGCTTCTGTTTACATCAACCCCGGTTAGTGTTACGGCCATGGTTGGCCTGGTACTTTTAACAGGTATTGTTGTTAATAACGGTATCGTGATGATCGATTACATCAAGATATTGCAATCCCGCGGGCAGAACAGACATGAGGCAATTGTAAACGGTGCTGGACGCAGGCTGCGCCCAATTTTGATGACAGCTTTCACCACAATTCTGGCCATGGTGCCGCTTGCACTTCAGCTTGGTGCCGGTGCAGAAACCTGGAGCCCAATGGCGCGTGCTGTTATTGGCGGGCTTACAATGTCAACCATTCTGATGCTCTTTGCAGTGCCATGTATGTATTACCTCATCAACTCGCTCGTTGAAAAAGCAGGGTTCGATGCTGTGCACAAAGAAGATCCGTTAGCAGAAACTGCATGATTTTAAACACACCTATGGAAAACATATCGTACTGAGATGAAAAAAATAACCATTACAGAAAAAATCCTGAAAAGGCCGGTTACGGCCATAATGATGTCGTTACTGGTTATAGGATTTGGCATCTTTTCGCTTACAAATCTTAAGGTTACGCTCTACCCAACGTTTAATATACCTGTAATGGGTATCTCGGTTAACTATGCGAATGTGGCGCCTGATGATATGCTTCGCCTTGTTGTGGAGCCGATAGAGGCCGCTGTTATGGGTGTTGAAGGCATAGAATCGCTCGACTCGAATGTGCGGCAGGGCGGTGCATTCTTGATTCTGAGGCTAAAGCCGGGTACCAGTATTATGGTAACCGAGCAAAAAGTTCGTGAAGCTGTAGAAAGAATACGGCCCATACTGCCATCTGAAGCAAACGAACCGTTCATTTTCCAGTTTGATCCGGACCGGGCCCCTGTGATGAGGGTAAGTGTGGAATCGGATGTATTGGGCCTTGATGAGCTCCGCCAGCTCTCAGTTGAATTTATTGAACCCCGTTTTGAACGGATACCCGGTGTGGCTTCGGCCGAAACCCGCGGCGGCCTTACCCGAAATATCTACGTTGATCTGCAGCCCGAAGCCCTTGCCCGCCACAATCTGTTGCCGGGGCAGGTTGTAAATTCAATCCGGAATAACAATGTTCAGCAGCCAATCGGCAGCCTTGTGGCAGACCGTACCAGCTACAGCATTCGCGCGCAATCTATGTACACAAGTGTGGATCAGATTGCTGAAACCGTAGTTTTGATGAATGGAGACATGCCAGTACGGGTAAGAGATGTTGCCATAGTTCGCGATGATTATGAAGAGATTCGAAGCCTTGTAGAGATTAACGGGCGCAACAGTGTTACGGTTGACATTCAGAAACAGTCTGATGCAAATACCCTCGAAGTAACGCACCAGATTATACAGACTATGCAGGAGTTTAAGCCCAACCTGCCGTCAAGCATAACCATGCAGATTCTTAGTAATGAGGGGCAATTTATAGAGGATTCTATCTCAAACCTTGCACAGTCTGCCCTCATTGCCCTCGTTGTTGTAATTCTGATTCTGCTTGTTTTCATGGGTGGCTGGCGGATAGCTTTTGTGGTTGCCATGAGTATTCCTGTATCGCTTACGGCAACATTTGCGGCGATGTACGCGCTCGATATCACCCTTAACATTATCTCTATTACCGGGCTTGCGCTTGCAATCGGGCTTCTGGTGGATAATTCCATTGTGGTATCTGAGAGTATTGCAAATCAGCTCGAAAAAGGAAAAGACAGATTCCAGGCAGCACTCGACGGAACAAATGAAGTAGGAGGCGCACTGCTTGGCTCCACGCTTACAACCATTGCTGTTTTCATCCCGATTTTAACACTCACGGGTTTTGCCGGTACTGTTGCAAAAGATCTTGCAATTACTATCTCCATCTCTATCGGCTTCTCATTTCTCGCGTCAATTGTTCTGATTCCAGTTCTGGCATCTCTTGTATTAAAACGCGAGGAGTTCCTCAAACGAAACTACACACTCAACTGGATCAAATCACTTGAAACAAATTATGTATCAATTCTTGAGTGGGTTCTGGCAAGAAAATATATCGTTGCCATTGCCGTAATCGGTATCATTTTTGGGGCAAACTACCTGTTTGGAAATATCGAAAAAGAGTTTTTCCCTGAAACAGATGAAGGCACATTCGATCTTAGAATTGAAATGCCGGCAGGCACGAATCTTGCCAACACTACCACTACGCTGCGCGAATTTACACAAGCCCTGCTTGATGACTCCGATGTGCAGACAGTTATCACCAATATTGGCCGTTCAGGTCGAAGCACAGCTACAAATGCGGGCACACTGAGTATAACCCTCGTTGATGATAACCAACGAACAACTGCCACTTCAGAAGTAGCTTCAAGGCTTCAAAATCTGTTGCGTGACGACGACATCAGTGTGGAAATTGCCAACCTTGGAGGAAGCGGAGGTATACCGATGGGCCGCGGGGGCTGGGGCGGGCGCGGAATACGCGTAAGCCTGATAGGCCCGGATGTAGAAGTACTTCAAATGCTAACGCTGCAGATTGAAGAAGCGTTAATAGATGATCCGCAGGTAATGTCTGTTAGTAATTTCAGAAATCGCCCAATGCCGGAGCTTGCCTACGAACTCGACCGAAATCAAATCAGCCGTGCCGGTGTTTCTTCATCAGCTATTGCCAATGAACTGGGAACTCAGGCAAGGGGTACACGTGCCGGTTTTTTCCGTGATGAGGGTAGAGAAATCCCAATACAGGTAAGAAATGTGCGCGAGCAGTTTCAAAACAGGCAGGACCTTTTCTCACTTGAACTCGCTCAGTTCGAAGATCAGCGTATTCCTGTTCTTGGTTTGGGAGAATTCAGAGTAAATGAAGCACTAAATAATATTACACGCCGCGACCGTGAAACGCTGCTTGACGTTAATATTTTGGTTCGAGGTAATCTTGAAGAATACCAGGCCAGAGTTGAGGAGCTATTTGCAAACAATGAGGTAGTTCTGCCGGATGGCTACCGCTACGAATTTGGAGGGTCAGTTTTTGCCCAGCAGGAGAGCGGTGCTGAAATTCTCTTCGCCCTTATGCTTGTATTGCTGCTCACCTATATGGTAATGGCTTCCCTGTTCGAAAATCTTCGCGACCCGTTTATTGTGATGATGTCTGTACCGCTGGCCTTCTTTGGCTCTCTTCTGTTTCTCTTCATTACAGGCACTACATTAAGTGTGCCTGCTTACATCGGTATTGTAATATTGATTGGGATTGTGGTGAACAATGGTATAGTATTGCTCGATTTTATCCATCAAAACACTAAAAACAGTACCGGTGATATTGATTATCTGGAGCAGTTTCTGGAAGCGTGTAAACGGAGAATGCGGCCTATTCTTCTTACTGCACTAACCACAATCTGTTCAATGATTCCGCTTGCTCTCGCTTTCGGCGCTGGATCTGAAACCTGGAGCCCGCTTGCCCGATCTGTAATAGGCGGACTTGCTTTTGCTACTATCTTAACCCTTTTTGTGGTACCGGCTGTTGCAATTGGCATCTCCAAAAAGCGAAGAAAGTCTATCAAGAAGGCGATGGCTTAATTGTACAAACTTCTTTTATGTTTTTGAACCTACTATGACAGTGGCGGGCCATCTGTATCTTCAGGAGGTAATAGTTGCTCTGTTTCCTTGATCAGCAGATTTGTAATCTCCGGACGTATCCATTCTTTCCTATTTTCCTCTGCTTTTTGGGGCATGAAATCAATTACTTTCTTCATTTTTACTCATATTTTTAACGTTCAGGAAATTTAGTGCCGGAGAAAACCGGCACTTTTTATCATCTACCATCTTCTATTTTATGATGGTTAATTTTCTGGTTAATATCTCGTTGCCTGCCTGTAAGCGGTAGATATAAACACCACTGGACAGATTCATTGCGTTGAATGTTACACGATGTTGGCCTGCATTTATCTGCTCATTCACCAGCTCAGCCACATGGCGGCCTGTCATATCATACACATCCAGGCGCACGTGAA